>MOXJ01000001.1 GCA_002507565.1 Candidatus Reconcilbacillus cellulovorans | reverse complement strand
GTCTGGGCCTGACGATTTCCCGACAGACGTTGGCCAACTGGATGATCCGCGGCGCCGAGTGGTTGGCGCTGCTCTACGACCGCATGCGCGAACATTTGCGGAAGCAGGACATCCTGCATGCGGACGAGACGACGCTGCAGGTGTTGCGCGAGCCCGACAAGGCGGCCGAGACGCCCTCGTACCTGTGGCTGTATCGGACCGGGCGAACGGGTCCGCCGATCGTGCTCTACGAGTACCAGCCGACGCGAAACGGGGACCACGCGCGAAAGTTTCTTTCCGGCTTTACGGGCTACCTGCACGTCGACGGCTATGCCGGCTACCACAAAGTGCCGGGCGTCACGCTCGAACGCCGCTCGGTGTCCGAAGACGATCCGAATCAGGGGGTGTTGCTTCTGGATGCCACCTGTGCGCCGGCAGATGTGGCGTACCCCACGAACTTGAATTTGCTGAACGAAGCGCGTGAGAAACTGGAGAACATCCTGGACACGTTACATGCTCTGATGCCGGTCAGGTTCGCAAACCGCGGGCATATCGGCAGAAGGCGCGCCAAGCGTTCCTGGCCGTGGCTCAACAACGTCGTGCAAGCGGCAAAACGATCCGTTCGGCGATCGGCCAACAACTGCGGTTTATGGCCCGCAACCTTCGGATCATAGCCGAGTTAGCCCAACGGCAACCGCTTTCGCTTTTGAGCCGGAAACAGGATTGGGACTTGCTGGTCATTCAGGAGCTGTATCGGCAACAGCGAGCCATGTATGAGCGCCGAACGCATCGGATCGAGGATCGCATCGTCAGCATCAGCCAACCGCATCTTCGCCCGATGGTGCGCGGGAAAGCGAGTGCCCCCGTGGAGTTCGGCGCAAAGGTATCCGTCAGCATGATCAAGAGCTATGCCTTTTGGGAACGCCTGTCATGGGACGGTTTTCACGAAGGCGTGACCCTGATCGAAACGCTGGAAGCGTGCAGGAAGCACTTCGGCTGTTTTTTTAATTTATAAAAGGATGGAGAAAGAATAATGATTAAAAAATATTTATTAGATTTTTTAAGATATTTTCGCTTTTTTAAAAGAGGTTAAAAAATTATCATTATTATATCGTCCTATTTATTTTCAACGTTCTACTACTTGTATTATTTTTAAATTTTAAATTTTAATATCATTTATAGGTTATTTATTATTCTTTCTAAATTGCTCTGTAAATCATAATTAACTCTTTGCTAATACTGTTTCGACATCAGATTTGTTTCGAGGGCCGAGACCATCCCTGATTCGACTCGGGGGATGTCAAGCGTCTGTGAATATGTCAGGTGAACTGTTCCGTGAACATGTCAGGGATGAGAGTTGACGAAACGGCCGCCTTTTGTGAACGAGCCGGATGCCGTGCTACGCTGTAACGGCTTGCTGGAGAAGGGTTTTCTCCAGGGATGGTCGGCGGCGGGTTTGCGCGGGGACGCCGGCGCCGCTTCGGGTTGGGCCGTTGTGGGCGCCGGGGTCGGGGTGGCCGGTGTCTCCACACAAGGCCAAGCCCGCCCTGATGCCACAGCCATACTTGTCCATCCTGCCGAAGTAGCGATCCCGGTACAAGAGCTGCACGCGTTGTTGGAGCGAATCGGCCAAGGTATGAACGGGCTTTCGGCCCCGATTCCCATGAGCGATAGCTTGAGCACCTCCGAGACGATACTTGGCCTTAAGCCGATACGCTTGCCGGACGCTGAGGCCGAGCGTGCGCGCGACATCCTGTTCCGTGAGGTGGCCGTCGATCCATTTTTCGATGACCATCACGCGTTTCAGTTCGTTCTTCGTCAAGGTGATTCTCTCCTTGTCCATACTGACATTTTCTCGGAACGATTACACCCTGACAATATCACAGAACGACGACAAGGGTCCCGGAACGCGGTTGCTTCTTCAGCCGATCGGTAATAAGATAAAAATAATAAGGCGTTTCCGCATGATCGCCCGCCGGATGGGGAGGGAGCGCGGTGGACGAAGGATACGAAGTAGAATACCGGAATTTGGAGCTTTGTTTCGACCGCCGCCAGATCCACGAGATGCTGAGATGGTTGGTCCGGGAAGGGTATTCGCTGTTCTGGCACGAGGGGGACGCGCAGCTGATTGTTTCGATTCGTCTGGGACGGAAGCTCGTCAAAATGAAATTCGAGCGAACGGGCGAACGGTTTAAGATGATGGGGGATTACTCGTTCCGCGACGGCAAACTGTCGGAATGGATGGAGAAAATGATCAACGATACCCGCGGCCATGCGATCGTCAGACGGTTTGAGGACCGACGCGTTCGAATCGAAAACATCATGTTCGGTGAAATCGTCCGCACGGTGGAAATCGTCGGATCGGATCGAAAGACCGTGTATTCCAAACACCCCGTCGTCACTTATGAAGACATGCTGCGGGCCTTCAGAAACCGGCGTGCGGAAGAACGCATCCCCGTCTTGCGGTTGGAGCTCGACTACGAACTGGCGACGCTCTACGACGCTTTGCAGAGCGGGGACGACGACCAAATCCGCCGGAGTACGGAGCGTCTGAACGAGCTTCGCCTCGAGATGCTCCGACTGGAAGTATGAGGCCCGTGACTGCCGCCGGCCGTGCGGACGTCCGAAGCCCTGTTGCCGACCGTCAGGCCGCGACGCGATCCGCCCCGAGAAAAGCGGGGCGTTTTGTTTGTTTCGGTTTGTTCACGTGTGCAAGATGTGATATGATGGGGATAAAGGGGAGACGGTCCGTGAGCGTCACGATCAAGCATATCGCCAGGGCAGCCAATGTATCGCATACGACCGTGTCGCGGGCGCTCAACGACAGTCCGCTGATTCGGCCGGAGACGAAGGCGCGCATCCGGGCGATCGCGGAATCGCTCGGCTATTCGCCCAACATCAGCGCCAAAAGTCTTGTGCTTGACCGGTCGTACAACATCGGCCTGTTTTTCTCGACCATTCGCGTCGGTACGACGTCGACGTTTCTGCACGACGCCGTGCGCGGAGCGGGCAGCGTCGTCGCCGATCCGTACAACCTAGTCGTCCGCGGGATCGACGATTGCCGCGGCAGTGTTTTTCCTCTGTCGCGCAAACGGTTTGACGGACTGCTGGTGATGAGCCAGAGCGAGGAAGACGACGATTTCGTCCGTTCGGCGCACGACGCGGGAATTCCAGTTGTCGTGCTCAACCGCAAGACGAGCGTTCCCGGCGTTGCGAGTATTTCGTCCGACGACCGCGGCGGCGTCCGCCGGCTGACGGATTATCTCATCGGCTGCGGGCACGTCCGGATTGCGGCGATCGAGGGAAAGCCCGGATTCAAGTCGACGGAGGAAAGGCGGGAAGGTTTTCTGGAGGCCTTCCGACGGAGGGGATTGTCCGAACCGCCGGAGGAGTACCGGCAGCCCGGCAGCTACGACATCGAAAGCGGGTATGCCGCGATGAAAAGGCTGCTTGAACTTCGGCCTCGTCCGACGGCGGTGTTCTGTTTCAACGACGAAATGGCGGTCGGCGCGCTGAAGGCGATCCGTGAGGCGGGACTGGAAGTGCCGCGCGATCTGTCCGTCGCCGGTTTCGACGACGCGGCGATCGCCGCCTATCTGACCCCGGCGCTGACGACGGTGCGGCGGCCGATCGAGCGGATCAGCCGGGAAGGGGCGGAGCTGTTGATGCGCCTCGTCAACGGGCGACGATCGGAAGAAGCCCGCGCCGTAGTCGTCGACGCCGAATTGGTGGTGCGTGAGTCGGTATGTCCGCCGCCCGCGCGGCCGCTTTCAGAATCATGAAATCGGGGAGGATTGAACCGATGGTGGACAAATGGGACGCGATACTGGCCGCATTGGCAGCAGGCCGTGTTCCCGTATCTTCCGCGGATGTTCGGGTTTATCCGCAATCGTACGCGGAAAACGGCGGCGCGCGGTTGGTGATGGTTCGCGACGGAACGGAGAAGTATTTGCTTGCGGCCGGAGCGGGGGCGCTGTTCGACGAGTTGCGGGGACAGCGGCGCGTCGATGGGAAAGTTTGTCCTCTTTCCCATGAAAATCGCCAGGTGCTCAACCATTGGTTTGGTTATACCGTGCCGCGCGCATTCGGGGCGGAAACGGCGACGATCGGGCTTGGCGACCGGCTGGGGCTTGCCTCGCCCGGCCATATCCGCATCGTCCGCGGCCGCGACGTCCGGCCGATTTTGGCGCAGCAAAGCGTGCGCGAGCTGACGCTGACCGGCAGAACGTTCCGCGACGTGTTGGACGCGGCCTCGTTCGCGGCGTTTCAGGAAGGCTACCGCGACGGCTTCGGCGCCGACGGCGACCATCTGAAGACCGACGCGGATATCCGCGAGGCGCTCGACTGCGGTTTTTCGATGTTGACGCTGGATTGTTCCGAAAAAATCGATCATACGGTTGAACATGCGGACGATGCAGTTGTCGAGTCGAAATACGCGGAGATACCGGAGGACGTCCGCCGGGAACTGGAGCAGCGCTATCTCGACCGGTCGTTTTCGGTCGGCGGGCACGTTTTGCGGTTTGACCGACGATCATTCGTCAGGACGGTCCTCATTTACGCACGCGCCGTCGATTTCATGGCACAAGTTTACCGCCGTCACGTCGAGAACGCTGGGCGGCCGATCGATTTTGAAATTTCGATCGACGAGACGTTGACGCCGACGACGCCGGAGGCGCACTTTTTCGTCGCGAACGAGCTGTACGAGCGCAAGGTACGGCTGACGAGCATGGCGCCGCGGTTTTGCGGCGAATTTCAGAAAGGCATCGACTATATCGGGGATGTCGACCGGTTCGAGCGGGAACTTCGAGTGCACGCGGCGATCGCCGACCATTTCGGCTACAAGTTGAGCATTCACTCCGGCAGCGACAAGTTCTCCGTCTTTCCGCTGATCGCCCGGCATACGCGCGGCCGTTTCCACCTGAAAACGGCGGGCACGAACTGGTTGGAAGCCGTCCGCGTCGTCGCGCGCGTCCGCCCCGACTTGTACCGGCGCATGCACGAGTACGCGCGGCGGCATGTCGGCGAGGCGCTGAAATATTATCACGTGACGGCGGATTTCGCCGCGATCCGTCCGCTCGACGAAACGCCGGACGAGGACTTGCCGGCGTATCTCGACGACAAAAACGCCCGGCAGATGATGCATATTACTTACGGGTTGCTGTTGCGCGCCCGGGACGAATCCGGCCGGCCGATGTTTAAGGACGAGTTCTTCCGGACGCTGATCGAGCGCGAGGACGAATACGACGCGGCGCTTGCGGCGCATATCGGGAGACATCTTGAGCTTCTGGGAAAATAAGGTGGTGCCGCATGGGCGACATTTTATACGAGTTGCTCAAAGACATTCCGATTCCGAAAATGGTGCGCGTCCGCCAGCGATTCGACGGATCGCGGCTGGACGATCCCGCGCGGGCGCTGGCCGAGGAGTTGAAAAAACCGGGCACGGTCGACCGGATTCGGCCGGGCGATTCCGTCGCGATTGCCGTCGGCAGCCGGGGCATCGCCAATATCGCCCTGTTGACGAAGGTGACAGTCGACGCGATTAAGCAGGCCGGCGGGCGACCGTTCATCGTGCCGGCGATGGGCAGCCACGGCGGTGCGACAGCGGAAGGCCAAGCGGAAGTCCTTGCGCATCTCGGCATTACCGAAGAGACGGTCGGGGCGCCGATCCGCTCGTCGATGGAGGTCGTGAAGCTGGCCGAGCTCGACAACGGGCTGCCCGTCTACGTCGACAAGTTTGCCTCCGAGGCCGACGCCATCGTCGTCATCAATCGCGTCAAGCCGCATACCGCGTTTCGCGGCCCCGTCGAAAGCGGCCTGCTCAAGATGGTCGCGATCGGGCTCGGCAAGCAGAAGGGCGCGGAGGCGACGCATCGGCTCGGCTTCAAGTACATGGCGGAGAACATCCTGAACATGTCGCGCGCCATGATGGCCCGGCTACCGATCCGGTTCGGCGTCGCCGTCGTCGAGAACGCGTACGACGAAACATGCATCGTCGAGGCGGTTCCGGCCGAACAGTTCGAGGAACGCGAACCGGAGCTGTTGAAAGAGGCGCGGCGCCGGCTGCCGAAGCTCTTGTTCGATCCGATCGACGTGCTCGTCATCGACTACATCGGCAAAAACATCAGCGGCGACGGCATGGACCCGAACGTGACCGGGCGGTATCCGACGCCTTACGCGTCCGGCGGCCCGCAGGTGACGAAGATGGTCGTGCTCGACCTGACTGAGGAGACGCGCGGCAACGCCAACGGCGTCGGCACGGCGGATTTCACGACGCGCAGGCTCGTGGAAAAAATGGACAAGGCGGCGACGTTCGCCAACGGTCTGACATCGACCGTTTGCGCGCCGACCAAGATTTCCACCTATTTGGACAACGACAAAATGGCGATCCAGGCCGCCATCAAGACGTGCAACATTCTCGACTATACGAAATGCCGCCTCGTCCGCATCCGCGATACGCTGCATCTGGGCGAAATCGAAATTTCGGTCAACCTGCTCGACGAAGCCCGGCGTCATCCCGACGTGGAGGTCTTGAGCGAACCGTACGAGTGGGTGTTCGACGAAGAGGGGAACTTGCCGAAATGAACGGAAAAGAAACCGTCGTCGCCGTCGACGTCGGCACGACGGCGACGAAGGCGCTCGTCGTGCGGCGCGACGGCCGCGTGTTGTCGCGTGCGTCGGTCGAATATCCGCTTCATACGCCGGAACCCGGCGCCGCGGAACAAAACCCCGATGAACTGCTCGAAGCGATCGTCCGCGCCGTCCGCGGGGCCGTCGAATCGGCCGGAGCGGCCGCGAGCGACGTCGCAGCATTGTCGTTCAGTTCGGCGATGCACGGTCTTATTGCGTTCGACGGCGACGGACGGCCGCTGACGCCCTGCATCACGTGGGCGGATACCCGAGCGGCGCCGTACGCCGCGATGTTGCGCGATCGGCCGGAAGGTGCGGCGCTGTATACGCGCACCGGCACACCGATTCATCCGATGTCGCCGCTTGCGAAGCTGATGTGGTTGCGCGATCGTCGGCCGGACGTCGTCGAAAGGGCGTCCATGTTCGCCGGCGTTAAGGAGTATGCGCTTTTCCGTCTGTACGGGCGCTGGGTCGTCGATCATTCGCTGGCGAGCGCCACCGGGTTGTTCGAGCTGCGCAGGCTCGACTGGGACGGTATGGCCCTGCGTCTTGCGGGCGTCGAGCGGGCTCGGCTGCCGGAACCGGTGCCGGCGACGGCCGTACTGGAAGGACTTGATCCGGAATACGCTCGGGCGATGGGGCTTTCGCCAGACGTTCCCGCCGTCGTCGGTGCGTCCGACGGGACGCTGGCGAACCTCGGCGTCGGGGCGGTCCGGCCCGGCGTCGTTGCGGTGACGATCGGCACGAGCGGGGCCGTCCGCGGCGTCGCCGGAGAACCGGTCACCGATCCGAAGGGGCGGCTGTTTTGTTACGCCCTTGTGCCCGGCATGTGGGTCGTCGGCGGCCCGATCAACAACGGCGGCGTGGCGCTTCGATGGGCGCGCGATTGCTTGGCGTTCGCCGCAACGCGGGAAGCGGAGTGCGACGGCGTCGATCCATACGAACGGATGACGGACGTCGCCGCGCAGGCGCCGCCGGGGGCGGGCGGGCTTTTGTTTTTGCCGTTTTTGACGGGGGAACGGGCGCCGGTCTGGGACGCCGACGCGCGCGGCGTTCTGTTCGGGCTCGACATCCGCCACGGCCTGCCGCACGTGTTGCGCGCGGTAATGGAAGGCGTCGTGTTCGCCGTGCGATCCGTCGCCGGCGCGCTCGCTGAACTGGCCGGACCGCCGCATGAGGCACGGGCGACCGGCGGATTCGCGCGTTCGCCGCTTTGGCGGCAAATGTTGGCCGACGCGCTCGGCGTCCCGGTGACCGTGCCCGACACGGTCGAAGGGTCCGCAGTGGGGGCGGCGAAACTGGCGTTCGTCGCCCTGGGGCTCGCCGCGTCGTTCGACGAGCTGGACGGTTGGGCGCAGCCGGTCGTCCGGCACGAACCCGACGCGCGCATCCATCGGTTATATGAACAGTTGACGTCCGTCTATCTGGACGTGTACCATCAATTGAAGGGGATGTTTCCGGCGCTGGTGCCGTTTCGCGCCGCGGACGCCGACGCCGGAAACGGCGCGGGGGGGACGACCGGTTGAAACTCGATCTGTTCGACTTGTCCGGAAAGACCGCCGTCGTCATCGGCGGCAACAGCACGTTGGGCAGCGCAATGGCCGTCGCCCTGGGCGCTTACGGGGCCGACGTCGCGATCGTCGGCCGTAATCCGCAGACGACCGAAGACGCAGTGCGTCGCGTCGGGGAAACCGGCGCCCGCGCGCGCGCTTTTTTCGCGGACGCGACGAAGGCGGACGATTTGCGCCGCGTGCTGGACGAGGTGCTCTCATGGACCGGCCGCGTCGACGTACTGATGAACTGCCCGGGGAAAAACAGCGCCACGCCGTTTTTCGAACTGACGATGGAAGAATGGGACGCGATTATGGACGTCAACCTGAAAAGCGTCGTCTTGGCTTGTCAGATTTTCGGAAAACGGATGATCGAGCAGGGGCAAGGCGGCAGCATCATCAACATTTCGTCCGTTTCGTCCGATCCGCCGCTTTCCCGCGTGTTCACGTACAGCGCTTCGAAAGCCGCGGTCAACAACGTGACGAAATTTCTCGCGCGGGAGTTCGCGCCGTACCGCGTGCGCGTCAATGCGATCATTCCGGGCTTTTTCCCGGCGGAGCAAAACCGGAAAATTTTGTCCCCGGACCGCGTGGAGGCGATTATGCGACATACGCCGATGAACCGGTTCGGCGAGCCGCACGAACTGCAGGGCGTTGCGGTGTTTTTGGCGTCGGAGCGCGCGTCCGGCTTCGTGACGGGAGCGCTGATCCGCGTCGACGGCGGTTTCGGCGCGATGACCATCTGAACGTTTCGGCACAAAGGACGGGATCGTCATGGCGAAAGCAGAGATCGGCGTCGTCGGCCTGGCCGTCATGGGGAAAAACTTGGCGCTTAATCTGGAAAGCCGCGGGTTTACGGTGGCGGTGTACAACCGCTCGCGCGGCAGAACGGATGAAATGATCGCCGAGCACCCCGGCAAACGGCTCGTGCCGGCGTACACGCCGGAGGAGTTCGTCGCTTCGCTGGAAAGGCCGCGCAAAATCTTGTTGATGGTCATGGCCGGCGCACCGACGGACGAGACGATTCAACAGCTACTTCCTCATCTGGAGGAAGGAGATATTCTGATCGACGGCGGCAACGCCTTTTTCGAGGATACGCGCCGGCGTGGGCGGGAATTGGCCGCGCGAGGGATTCGGTTTATCGGCGCGGGCATTTCCGGCGGGGAAGAAGGTGCGTTGCGCGGACCGGCGATCATGCCCGGCGGTCCGAAAGACGCGTACGAAGCCGTCGCGCCGCTCTTGGAGGCGATCGCGGCGAAAGTCGGCGACGATCCCTGCTGCGCGTACATCGGGCCGGACGGCGCGGGCCATTACGTCAAAATGGTCCACAACGGCATCGAATACGGCGACATGCAGCTGATCTGCGAGGCGTATCATCTTTTGCGCGAGATCGCCGGCGCGGACGCGGCGGAGCTGCATCGCATTTTCGCCGAATGGAACCGCGGCGAGCTCGACAGTTACTTGATCCAGATCACCGCCGACATTTTCACGAAAAAGGATCCCGACACCGGACGGCCGATGGTCGACGTCATTCTCGACAAGGCCGGCCAGAAAGGAACCGGCAAATGGACGAGCCAGAGCGCGCTTGATCTCGGCGTGCCGCTGACGATGATCACCGAGGCGGTATTCGCGCGGTTTTTGTCGGCGATGAAAGACGAACGCCTCGCCGCGTCGCGGAAGTTGCACGGGCCGAAGCCGAAGCCTCCCGCCGGCGATCGCGCCGCTTTCGTCGAAGCTGTCCGCCGCGCGCTGTACGCGAGCAAGATCTGTTCGTACGCTCAGGGGTTCGCGCAGCTGCGCGTGGCGTCGGAGCATTACGGATGGAATCTCGACTGCGGTTCGATCGCGATGATTTTCCGCGGCGGCTGCATCATCCGCGCGCGCTTTCTGCAGAACATCAAGGAC
This sequence comes from Candidatus Reconcilbacillus cellulovorans, assembly GCA_002507565.1. Classification (GTDB taxonomy): domain Bacteria; phylum Bacillota; class Bacilli; order Paenibacillales; family Reconciliibacillaceae; genus Reconciliibacillus; species Reconciliibacillus cellulovorans. The sequence continues at coordinate 256,646 of MOXJ01000001.1, read as the reverse complement.
GCGTACGACCGCGATGCTAAGCTGCGCAACCTGCTGCTCGACGACTATTTCGCCGGCAAGCTGGCGGACTATCAGGAGGCGTGGCGGGAAGTCGTCGCGACGGCCGTGTCTTCCGGCATTCCGGTTCCCGCTTTTGCGTCGGCTCTGGCGTATTACGACAGCTACCGCGCAGAGCGCCTGCCGGCCAATCTGCTTCAGGCGCAGCGCGATTATTTCGGCGCCCACACGTTCGAGCGCGTCGACCGGCCGGGCGTATTCCATTTTCACTGGACGTCTTGATGGTGTCCGGCGCTAACGGCCATCCCGCAGGGCGATGTTGCGGAGCGCCTCGCGGAACTGTTCCGCGCACGATTCGGCGGTCGCCGGATGGAGTCGGATGAGCGCCATCGCCGCGTCGGCGAACCGGTGGAAAAATTCCAGCAATGTCGGCTGGGGAAGACGGGCGAACGCCGAGTCTTTCTCGGCCGATTTTTGTTTGACGTATTCGAGCATCCAGACGACGTCTTCCCGGGCGAGCCGCCGTCCGGGATTGAGCAGTTCGGCGAGTTTGCGTTCCGGGGTCACGGGATCACCTCCCGAATTCGTTTTTCTATCATCATCTTAGCGTTTGCGGGCGCCCACTATGCGGGTTTGCCGTCGCGCTCGGCGGTGTGCTATGATCGAATCGTGACGGAAGCGGAGGAACGCCAGCGATGTCGGGCGAACACATCGTTCTCGTCGGCTTTATGGGAACGGGCAAAAGTACGGTCGGCGCGCTTCTGGCTTCGCGGCTCGGGCGGCCGTTCGTCGATACCGATCGGCTTGTCGAGGAAACCGCAGGGATGTCGGTCTCCGACATTTTCGAGCGTTACGGGGAAGCGGAGTTTCGCCGCAGGGAATCGGAGGCGTTGGTGCGCGCGTTGGCGGGCGAACCGGCCGTCGTCGCCACCGGCGGCGGAGCGGTCTTGTCCGAGGCGAATCGCAGAGCGATGACGGGCGCAGGGTTCGTCGTCGCGCTCGTCGCCGATCCTGAAGTCTTGACGGCGCGGCTCGGCCGCGGCGCCGGTAGGCCGCTTCTGTCCGGCGACGTGCGCGAACGCGTCTTTCGGCTTCTGGAAGAGCGCCGTCACGCTTACGATTTTGCCGATTTACGCGTGGATACGTCGCATCTTTCTCCGGAGCAGGTGGCAAGAAAAATCTTGGAAGTCTTTTGGTCGAGAAAAGGGGAAAACCGTCCATGAAGGCGATCATCCGGCCGACGCCCGAGCTTGCCGGCGACATTCGGGCGTTGCCGTCGAAAAATTATACGACGCGCTATCTTCTGGCCGCGGCGCTGGCCGAAGGCGAAAGCGTCCTCATCCGGCCGGCCCGGAGCGAAGACGGCGAGGCGATGCGCAGATGTCTGCGCGAACTCGGCGCCGACTTGCGGGAAGAAGGCGAACGGCTCGTCGTCCGCGGGTTCGGGCGCAATCCACGGCCGGTGCGCGAGCTGAACGCCGGCAACGCAGGGGCGGTGCTGCGCTTTTTGATGGCGGTGGCGGCGTTTTTGCCGGAGGTGACGTTCGTCAACGCTTATCCGGAGTCGCTTGGGAAGCGGCCGCATCTCGATTTGATTCGGGCGCTTGAGAGAATGGGCGTGCGCGTTGAACATCGCGACGGTAGGTTGCCGATCACCGTGTTCGGCGGACGGCCGAAAGGCGGGCGGATCGAAGTGTCGGGAGCGGTCAGCTCGCAGTATTTGAGCGCGCTGTTGTTTGTCACGCCGCTTTTGGAAGAAGACAGCGAAATCGTCGTCACCGGCGGGCTGAAGTCGAAGGTCGTCGTGCCGCAGACGCTGGAAGTGATCGGACAAGCCGGCGTCCGCATCGAAGCTTCCGGCGACCTGTTGTTCTATCGCGTGCCGGGGCGTCAGATGTACCGTCCGGGCGTTTACGAGGTGCAGGGCGATTATCCCGGCTCCGCGGCGATCATGGCCGCAGCCGCGGTGACGCGGTCGGACGTCACCATCCGCGGATTGCCGGCGACGAGCCGCCAGGGCGAACGCGCGGCGGTCGATGTGTTGCGGAAGATGGGTGTCGCAATCGAGCACGAAGGAGACGTCGTCCGCGTGCGGGGTACAGGGAACCTGAAAGGCGGCGAGTTCGACGGAGACGCGTTTACCGACGCCGTACTGGCGCTCGCGGCGGCAGCCGTGTTTGCGGATGGGACGACGCGCTTTTACAATGTGGAAAACCTTCGATATAAAGAGTGCGATCGCATTACCGATTTTTTGGCGGAACTGCGGAAAGCGGGGGCCGACGTCGAGGAACGCCGCGACGAGATCATCATTCACGGCCGGCCGAAAGGCGTCGAGGGTGGCGCCGAGATCGACGCCCATTACGACCATCGCGTCATTATGGCGCTGTCCGTCGTCGGCCTTCGGTCGAAAAACGGCCTCGTCATCCGCGATGCGCAGTACGTGGCGAAATCGTATCCGGAATTTTTCGACCATTTGCGTGCGCTCGGCGCGGCGGTGGAATTGATGGAAGATTGAACGAAAGGAAGCGGATAGCGATGGCGTTTCAAAATCCGTCTACGGACGAAATTCGCGAGTTGCTCAGGCGTTCGCGCACCGTCGCCGTCGTCGGCCTGTCGCCGGACCCGGACAGACCGTCGTACCAGGTCGCCGCGGCGATGAAGGCGCGAGGATACCGCATCATTCCGGTCAATCCGAACGTTGAATCCGTACTCGGCGAAAAGGCGTATCCGAATTTATCCGCTGTTCCCGAGCCGATCGATATCGTCAACGTGTTCCGCCGGCCGGAGCACGTTTTGCCGATCGCGGAGGAAGCGGTGAACATCGGCGCGAAGGCGCTCTGGCTGCAGGAGGGCGTCGTCAACGAGGAAGCGGCGCTCCTGGCGCAACGCGCCGGCCTGTTCGTCGTGATGGATATGTGCATCAAAGTGGCGGACTCGGTGTTGTTGGGGCCGGCGAAGGGGTGAGAGCATGTCCGGCTCGTTGCGCGATTGGTTGCGGGTTTATTTGATTATGGGTGAGATGGAATCAAAAGGAAAAAGAGCGGAAGAAGTTTTGGAGGCGGCTCTCGAGGGCGGCGTGACCTGTTTTCAGTTTCGCGAAAAAAAAATGCCGATCCCCGAACAGCTTGCGCTCGGCCGTCGACTTCGCGCGCTTTGCCGAAAGCGCGGCGTTCCGTTTCTCGTCAACGACCGCGTTGATGTCGCGATGCTGCTCGAAGCCGACGGCGTGCATCTCGGCCAGGACGACGTCCCGTGTCTGGAAGCGCGGCGCTTGCTCGGGCCGGGTAAAGTGATCGGCGTTTCGGCCGGCAACTGGGACGAAGTCCGGTCGGCGCTGGCGCAGAAACCCGATTATTTGAGCGTCGGGCCGGTATACGCGACGTCGACGAAGCCGGATGCCGGAGCGCCGATCGGAACGTTGCTTATACGCGAGCTGAAAGCATCGACGGACGTTCCGATCGTCGGCATCGGCGGTATTCACGCGGCGAACGCCGCGGCCGTCATGATCGCGGGGGCCGACGGTGTGGCCGTCGTGTCGGCGATCGCCGATCAACCCGATCCCGCACAGGCGGCGAGATTGCTCGTTCAGGCGGTCCGTCGCTACGCAAAGAATTGAGGTCGGTCTTCCGATGGGGCTATTGCAACAGTTCGGACGCGCGCTCATGATGCCGACCATCACGATTCCCGTCGCGGCGATCTTGTTGTGGTTGGGCGGGGTGCTGACGTCGGCGACGCCGGCCGCAATGTTCGGCGGGGCGCTTGAACTGGCGGGGCATACGCTTTTGCAATATTTGCCGCTGACGTTTGCGGTCGGCGTGGCGCTCGGCCTGACGGGCAATTCCGGTCATGCGGGGCTGGCCGCGCTGCTCGGGTTTCTCGTCTATGAACAGATGACCCGCCACTATTTGGGCGCGGAGTTCGAGCTCGGCGTGTCGGAAGGCATCCTGATCGGCGTGTTGACGGCGGTATCGCATTCGCGTTTCCACGATATCCGCTTGCCGGAGGCGATCCAGTTTTTCGGCGGGCCGCGGTTTGTGCTGCTTTTTATGATGTCGGCGGCGATGGCGACGTCATATGTGATGGTCTGGTGCGGTCGTTTCTTGCAGGAGGCGCTTTACCGCACCGGCGACTGGGTGATCGGACTCGGCGGTTTCGGCGCATTTCTATACGGCGTGGCGTACCGGCTGCTCGTGCCGTTCGGATTGCATTACATTTTGAACAACTTTGTCTGGTTTCAGGTCGGACATTACAAAACACCGGACGGCAGGGTCGTGCTCGGCGACTTGCCGAGGTTTTTCGCCGGCGACGAAACCGCCGGTGCATTCATGGCCGGCCTTTATCCCGTCATGATGTTCGCGCTTCCGGCCGTGGCGTTCGCCATCATTCAGGAAGCGCGGGAAGATTTGAAACCGAAAGTGCGGGCGACGTTTCTGTCCGCCGCTTTGACGTCGTTTCTTACCGGGGTGACGGAACCGATCGAGTTTGCGTTTTTGTTCGCGGCTCCGTATCTTTTCGTCGTGCACGCGCTCTTGTCGGGCGTTTCGATGTGGATCGCGTACGAGCTGGCCATCCGGCACGGGTTTTCGTTTTCGGCCGGCGCGATCGATTTCATCGTCAATTATCATCTGGCGTCGGAGAACGCCTGGATGCTCTTGCCGATCGGAGCGGTTTACGGTGTCGTCTATTATGCGTTGTTCCGCTGGGCGATCCGTCGATTCCGTTTACCGACGCCCGGTCGAGAAGAAGGGTCTTCGCTTGGCGAATGGGCGGGCGACATTCCGTATCGAGCGCCGCTGATTTTACAAGCATTGGGTGGAAAGGAAAATATCTTGAAAATCGAGGCGTGTATTACACGTTTGCGTTTGACGCTCGTCAACGACCGACGGGTTGATGTCGGAGCGCTCCGCCAACTCGGTGCGGCCGGAGTCATCCGGCTCGGGGGCGGCAACGTGCAGGTGGTGTTCGGCACGTTTTCGGAGTTGATCCGGGAAGAGATCGTCAAGGCGATGCGCAAAGATTCGCGCGAGGTTCATTTTCATGCTCCCGTTCAAGGGAGGATGATGCGGCTCGAGGAGGTGCCCGACCCGATTTTTTCGCGCGGCATAGTCGGCAAAGGCGTCGCTTTTTTGCCGGAACGCGGCGAGCTCGTCGCACCCGTACGGGCAAAAGTGGCGCACATTCATCCGACGGGTCATGCGCTCGGCCTCAAAACGCCTGAAGGGCTCGATGTTCTGCTTCACGTCGGTATCGATTCGGCGACGGTCGGCGAACGCACGTTCCAGGTTGTCGTCGAGACCGGCCAGGAGGTGACGCCGGGGCAGACGTTGATGAGATTCGATTTGGCCCGGCTTAAAAAACTGGCCAAGTCGCCGGCGATTCCGATGGTGGTCACCAACCCCGAAGCGGTTCGGTCATGGCGGTTCGCGCCGTTTCGGACGGTTAGGAAAGGGCAAGCGTCGGTCATGTCGGTTGCGCTGAAGGAATCCGATTGCGAAGGAGGGGAATGACGATGATGAAAGGGATTGCCGCTTCTCCCGGTATCGCAATCGGCAAGGCGTTCGTATTGCCGCATTGGGAATGGGAACCGGCCGACGTCCCGATCGACGTTGCGGATTTGGCGTATGAGCTGGAGCGCTTGTCGGAAGGCGTGAAGACGGCGCGGCGCGAGTTGGAGAATATCCGGCGGGAGATGGCCGAGGTGCTTGGTGAAGCGGAGTCGACGATTTTTGACGCGCATCTGGCCATTTTGGAAGACCCGGTTTTTTTGAACGAGATTCAAGAGCTGATTTGCCGCGGCGCCAAAAAGGCGGAGGCCGCGGTCAAGGAAGCCGTCGACAAGTTTGTGGCGATGTTCGATCTGTTGGACGACGAGTATATGAAAGAACGCGCGCTTGACGTCAAGGACGTCGGCACTCGGCTGCTCCGGTCCCTGCTCGGCGTCCGCGACGAAGCGTTGCCGCCGAAAGACCGGCCTTATATTTTGGTAGGGCGGGAGCTGACGCCGTCGCAGCTGGCGCATCTCGATACCGGCCGGCTGCTCGGCATCGTCACACAACTTGGCGGCGTCCACTCGCACGTCGCGATCGTCGCCCGTGCGCTCAACATTCCGTATGTATTCGGACTGGAAAGCGACCAGCTGGAATCGGTAGAGACCGGCGACTGGATCGTCGTCGACGGTGACGAAGGCGTCGTCGTCGTACGTCCGGACGCTGACGTGATCGAGCGTTACCGGCAGCGGAAAATGTCGAAAGAAGACCATTTCCGCAAGCTGATGTCCGTTGCTCGGCTGCCGTCGGTCACCCGCGACGGGCATGCCGTTCGGATCGAGGCCAACATCAGTTCGTTCCGCGAACTCGACGATGCGCTCCGGTTCGGCGCCTCCGGCGTCGGATTGTTGCGGTCGGAATTTCTTTATATGAATCGGTCGTATTTTCCCGATGAGGAGGAACAGACTCGGGTCTACCGGCTGATCGCCGAAAAGCTGGCGGGCAGGCCGCTCGTCATTCGGACCCTCGACATCGGCGGGGACAAGCAGCTGGATTATTTCCCGCTGCCCAAAGAGGAGAACCCGTCGCTCGGTTACCGGGCGATCCGGATCATGCTGGACCGGACGGATTTGTTCAAAACGCAGCTTCGAGCGATTTTGCGCGCCAACGCTTACGGCGACATCCGCATTCTTTATCCGATGGTCGCCACGGTGGACGACGTGAGGCGCGCCAATCGGCTGCTCGACGAATGCCGGCTGGAACTGGAGCGCGAGGGAGAGGAATTCGACCCCGACGTGCGCGTCGGCGTCATGATCGAATTGCCCGCTGCGGCGGTGATCGCCGATTTGTTAGCGAAAGAGGTTGATTTTTTCAGTATTGGAACGAACGATCTTGTTCAGTACGTTTTGGCGGTCGACCGGATGAACGAACAGATCGCCCATTTGTACGATCCCTACCATCCCGCCGTCCTGCGCCTTTTGAAGTTGACGGCGGACGGAGCGAAGAAGGCGGGCATTCCCGTTTCGGTCTGCGGGGAAATGGCCGGTGACCCGCTGGCGCTGCCGATCTGGTACGCGATCGGTATCGAGGGCTTAAGCATGTCGGTGCGTTCGTTGCTGCCGGTCAAACACCGATTGCGCGAATCGCGCCGAGAGGGTGCCGAACTTCTGTTCGAAAAGCTCTGCGCGGCGGTGTCATCCGAACAAGTGCGATCGCTGCTTCTGGAATGGGCCTGGTCGCAACAGGTCGGCGAAGGCGGCGCGTACGGAGCTGCGCGCTGAACCTTGAGCGTCATCGGAGACGGCGTCCGGGATGCGGACGTCCGCTTCGCCGCTCTACCAGCGTTTGCGGTGGGCACCATCAAGTCCCGAGATTTCGCCGGCAGGAAAACGCCGATCGGAATCGAATATTACCCGGGAAGGGTAAGAGGGATGGGGGGGTTCGGATTGAAGCGGCGGTGCGCATGCGGGCGCCCGATGGAAATCCGGTTGCGCACGGTCATTTACCGCGGCATGATCGAGATCGAGAACGTCCCCGTGTTCTGTTGCGAGCATTGTTCGAGGACGGAACTGGCGCCGGGCGTCAAAAGCGGGTTGGCCGAGCTGATCCGCGGACAGGAACGATACGGAAGTCGGCGCGCACGCCTTCGCATGGACGAACATAACGAATTCGCGCGCCTGCTCGTTTGTCTGGCTGAAAGACCAGGCGACGACGTGTCGCTAGACGATCTGGCGGAACGGCGGATCGACGAATTGCTCGACCTTCTGCTGCTCGTCCGTTCGCTCGGCGACGAAGCTTGGCTAGGCGACATCCGCCGCCGGTTAAGCCAGTTGGCCTGCGGCACGCGACGCGTTTGATATGGCTTTCATTGTTATTCTTTCGGTTCTGTTGTATGATAAAGTTGTCGGGGATTTTCCCGGCGATTAACGAACGAACGAGGTTGATCGAACGTGACCGTGACGATCTATGATGTGGCTCGTGAGGCGGGCGTCTCGATGGCCACCGTTTCCCGGGTGGTCAACAACAATCCGAACGTGAAGCCGCAAACCCGCAAAAAAGTGTTTGAGGCGATCGAACGGCTCGGCTATCGACCGAACGCCGTCGCGCGCGGGTTGGCGAGCAAGCGGACGACGACGGTCGGTGTCGTCATTCCGGACATTTCCAACTCCGTTTTTGCGGAGGTAGCCAGAGGGATTGAAGACATCGCCAACATGTACCATTACAACATTATCCTGTGCAATGCGGACAAGAAAAAAGAAAAAGAGATCCGCGTGATCAACACGCTCCTTGAAAAACAGGTCGACGGCCTGCTGTTCATGGGCGGTGTCGTGACGGATGAACACATGCAGGCGTTCCGCACGGCCACGGTGCCCGTCGTGCTTTGCGGGACGATGGACGAGCGGCACGAGATGCCTTCGGTCGACATCGATCACGAGCAGGCCGCTTACGACGCGGTAAAGCTGCTCGTCGATTCCGGTCACCGCGCCATCGGCATGATCAGCGGGACGCTGCAGGATCCGCTTGTCGGCTATGCGCGTTTCCGCGGATACCGGAGGGCTCTGGAGGAAGCCGGTATTCCGTTCCGGGAAGAATATGTGCGGGTCGGCAATTACCGTTATGAATCCGGCATGGAAACGATGAAATATTTTCTCGAATTGCCGTCGCGGCCGACGGCGGTGTTCTGTGCGACGGACGAAATGGCGATCGGCGCGATTCATGCCGTTCAGGACGCCGGCCTGCGCGTGCCGGAAGACATTTCGATCGTCGGTCTCGACAACGTCCGCATCGCGTCGATGGTGCGCCCGCAGTTGACGACCGTGGCCCAGCCGATGTACGACATCGGCGCGGTCGCGATGCGGTTGCTCACGAAGTTGATGAACAAGGAACATGTGGAACAGACGCGCGTCGTGTTGCCGCACGAGGTGATCCGACGCCATTCGGTGGCGCAGCCGGCCGGATGAACGGTTCGGCGAGTTTCGGAGGGGGAGTGAGCGCGGTTGTCGACCGAGCCGATCGGGATTATCGGCGCGATGCGGGAGGAAGTGGAGCGCTTTTTGCGCGAGCTGGAGGAACCGGTCGCGGAGACGAAAGCGAAAGTGACGTTTTACCGCGGGCGATGGTGCGGCCGGCCGGTCGTCGTTTGCCGCTCCGGGGTCGGCAAGGTGAACGCCGCCGTCTGTACGCAAATGTTGATCGACCGATTCGGCGTCGGCGCCGTCGTGTTCACCGGCGTCGCGGGCGCGCTCGATCCGCGCCTCGACATCGGCGACATCGTCGTTTCGGAAGATTGCATGCACCACGATATGGACGTCTCGCCGCTCGGGTTTCCGCGCGGCGTCATTCCGTTTGCGGACGTTTCCGTCTTTCCCGCCGATAAGCGCCTGGTCGAGCTCGCGCTGGAGGCCGGCCGGTCGCTGGCGGGGCGCCGCGTCGTGGTCGGTCGCGTGCTCTCGGGGGACTGTTTCGTCGCCGACCGGGAGACGGTGCGCGCGCTTCGCGACGAATTCGGCGGGGCGTGCACCGAGATGGAAGGAGCGGCGACCGCCCAGGTATGTCATTTGAACGGCGTGCCTTACGTCGTCATCCGCTCGATGTCCGACCGAGCGGACGGCTCCGCTCATGTGGATTTCGCGACGTTTACGGGCGTCGCCGCCGAAAATTCGTTCCGTCTTGTCCGTGAGATGGTCTCCAAAATTTAGAAGATCATGCCATATACTGCAGGGCGACGTCCGCGGTGCGGCGATTGGCGTCTGCGATCGCGTTCTTTCGCGGCGTGTCGGGGATCTCTTCCGGCCGATCGAGCCAGGCGGCCGGAAGGCGGACGGGACTGCGGTCCGCCCATCGACGCAGCCATTCGTCCGGAAGCGCAACGTCCGGTTTACCGCGAATTTCCGCCGCAAGCGGATGGTCGGTCATTTCCAGCCACAACAGACTCCAGGCGCGCGGCACGACGCGCCAGATGTCGTAGCCGCCGCCCCCGAGGGCGATCCATCGTCCGCCGCAGTATTCGTGCGCCAGCCGGTGAAGGATGTGCGGGATTTCCGCATACGTCTGCATGCTGCAGAGAAGATGCGCCAGCGGGTCGAACGCGTGGGCGTCGCAGCCGTGCTGGCTGACGATGCAGTCGGGCCGGAACGCGCGGGCCGTCCGCACGACTGCTTCGCGGAACACTTCCAGCCATGATTCGTCGCCGGTATAAGGTTCGAGCGGAAGGTTGACCGCCGTGCCGAAAGCGTTTCCTTCTCCGCGCTCGTGAACGAAGCCGGTGCCGGGGAATAAATATCGGCCCGATTCGTGGATCGAGAGGGTGCACACGTCGGGATCCGCGTAAAAGATGAATTGGACGCCGTCGCCGTGGTGTACGTCCGTGTCGACGTAAAGCACCCGGGCGCCGTAACGCCGGCGGATGTAGGCGATGGCGACGGCCGCGTCGTTGTAGACGCAAAAACCGGAGCCGCGGTCCGGCATCGCGTGGTGAAGCCCGCCGGCGAGATGAAGCGCATGATCGACACGACCGGACATGACGAGTTCGGCTGCGGCGACCGAGCCGCCCGCGATGCGTGAGGTTACCGCATGCATGTCCGGGAAAAACGGCGTGTCGCCGGGGCCGAGTCCGTGCCGGTCGGCCAGCCGGTACGCATCGGAAAGAACAAGCGGCTGGCTCAGTTTCCGGACGGCGTCGACATATTCAGCGGTGTGGACAGCCAACAGCCATTCGTCTTCGACGGGATCCGGCCGGAAGACGGCGCCGTCTTCCAGCGCGCCGGCGGCGCGCAACAGATCCCGCGTCAGCACGAGGCGAAACTGATTGAACGGGTGGGTGTCGGAAAACCGGTAGCGCAACGCATCCTCATGTTCGATGTAGACGGCGCGTCCTCGGGTCACGGAATCTCCGCTCCTTTGTTCAAAACATATAGCCGCGATGGCGGAACCGAAGCCGGTCGAACCGCTCGACGGATTCCTGGGGCACGAGCGGGCCGACGCGGGCCATCAGGCAGTTCGCCGGGTGGGCGCAAATTTCCGGGTCGTCCGTGGCGTACCAGATCATGTCGACTGATTTCATCAGCTTTTCCATCATCGCGCGATACTGCCATACGTTCAGGCCGCTTCCGCGCAGATCCCAATGCCAGTAGTATTCGGTCGTAAACACAATGTACCGGTCCATTTGTCCGCCGTAAAACGCAAGACGGATCATGCGCTTGGCCAGTCCCGCCGACCGGTAGTCGTCGGCTACTTCAACGGCACCCAGTTCGATCAAGTCGTCCATCGCCTCTTCCGACCAACGCTCGAGCGGGTCGGGATAGTGGAACGTGACGTAACCGACGATGACGTCGCTGTCGCGGGCGATAATCACGCGCCCTTCCGGAAGGGCTGCAATGTCCTCGAGCGCGCGTTTTTGATCGTCGGGTCTGCGGAACGCGTCGAGCGTCGGGTGCATGCGCAGGGGGCGAAGGCGTTCCGGGGGAACCGGGCCTTCGACCACGACGTCGCGGCCGCGGACCTGCACGGTTTCCGCGTGATACCGTTTGACGTGTTCCACCGGTTCCACCTCCTGCGCCGGCAAATCCATTTTGATTGTAGCACGCGTGCAGGATGGTTGAAAGTCGGCCGTTTATGCTATAATGAGATCGTCATATTTCCGTCACAAAGGCAAAAACGGGGAAATATGAACGGACGGCTTCTGCACGTCGCTGTTTTTGCGGCGTTTGTGAAAGCGTTTATCTTGTCAATTCCGTTTTTGCGCTCGACGACGGGGAGGAGGAGTCAGCGTGGAAAAGCTCAAAGGCGAAGTGATTCCGCCCACGGCCCAGTCGCCGAACATGGCGAATTATGAAGAGGCGCGCGCTACGTTCGACTGGCGGGAGGTCGAAAAAACGTTTTCCTGGTATACGACCGGGAAAGTCAACGCGGCGTACGAGGCGATCGACCGCCACGCGGACGGGCCTCGCCGCGACAAGATCGCGCTGATTTACAGCGACGACCGGCGCGAGGAAAAGTACACGTTTGCCGACTTGAAGCGGATGAGCAACAAATTCGGCAACGTGTTGCGCAAACTCGGCGTGGGAAAGGGCGACCGCGTCTTCATATTCATGCCGCGGACGCCGGAGCTGTATTTCTCACTGCTCGGCGCGATCAAAGTCGGCGCCATCGTCGGCCCGCTGTTCGAAGCGTTCATGGAGACGGCCGTCCGCGACCGGCTTGAGGACAGCGGCGCGGTGGCGCTCGTGACGACGCCGGCTCTCCTGCCGCGCGTTCCGGTGCGCGATCTGCCGGCGCTGAAACATATCATCCTGGTCGGCCGCGATCTGACTTTGCAGGAAGGCCAGGTCGACTACTACAAGGAAATGGAGGCGGCTTCCGAGGAGCTGGACATCGAATGGGTCGACCGCGAGGACGGTCTCATCATCCATTACACGTCCGGTTCGACGGGCAAGCCGAAGGGCGTCTATCACGTGCATAACGCGATGATCCAGCATTATTACACCGGGCGCATCGTGCTCGATCTCAAGGAGGACGACATTTACTGGTGCACGGCCGACCCCGGGTGGGTGACGGGCACGTCGTACGGCATTTTCGCGCCTTGGCTGAACGGCGCGACGAACGTCGTGCGCGGCGGTCGGTTCAATCCGCGCGACTGGTATGCGACGATCCAGAAGTACCGCGTGACGGTCTGGTACAGTGCGCCGACGGCATTCCGCATGCTGATGGGCGCCGGCGACGCCGTCGTCAAGGAATTCGATTTGTCGTCGCTGCGCCATGTGCTCAGCGTCGGCGAGCCGCTTAACCCTGAAGTCGTGCGCTGGGGGCTGAAAGTGTACGGCCAGCGCATCCACGACACATGGTGGATGACGGAGACAGGCGCGCAGCTCATCTGCAACTATCCGTGCATGCCGATCAAACCGGGCTCGATGGGCAAACCGATTCCCGGCGTCGAAGCGGCGATTCTCGACGACCACGGCAACGTGCTGCCGCCGTATCAGATGGGCAATCTGGCCATCAAAACGCCGTGGCCGTCCATGATGAGAAAGATATGGAACAACCCTGCGAAATATCAAGAATATTTCCGATTCCCCGGCTGGTACATTTCCGGCGACTCCGCCTATATGGACGAGGACGGTTACTTTTGGTTCCAAGGCCGCGTCGACGACGTCATCAACACGGCCGGCGAGCGCGTCGGCCCGTTTGAGGTGGAAAGCAAGCTGGTCGAGCATCCGGCGGTCGCCGAAGCCGGCGTCATCGGCAAGCCGGACCCGGTGCGCGGCGAGATCATCAAGGCGTTCGTCGCGCTGCGCGAAGGCTATCAGCCTTCGGAAGAACTGAAAGAAGAGCTGATGCGCTTTGTCCGTGAAGGGCTCGCCGCGCATGCCGCTCCGCGCGAGATCGAATTCCGCGACAAGCTGCCGAAGACGCGCAGCGGCAAGATTATGCGCCGCGTGCTGAAGGCGTGGGAATTGAACCTGCCGACGGGCGACCTGTCGACGATGGAAGATTGAACGGATCAGAAGGGGCGGACTTCGGGCGGATGCTGCGGGTTCGCCCCTTCTTCGTTTGCCGGCGCACCGGCCGACACCTGCCGGCTTGGCGGCGATTCGCGTCCGGCCACGTCGACGGCCGTGACGTAATAGCTCTGGACGGTTCCGGGCTGCAGCGCGTCGGTGAAAACGGTCGGATCGCCGGCGTAGACGGTTTTGCCTTCCATCCGGACGAACGGCCCGCCGTCGACCGATCGATAAAGGCGATAGCCGACGACGTCGGCTTCGGACGCCGGCGCGAACGAAACGCGCACTTGTCCGTTTCCGTCGGGCTGAAGTTCGACGGACGACGGCGGAGAGGGCGGTTGTCCGTCGTCGACGCGCGGGTCGGGTTCGGTCGGCGGATCGCCGGTGTAATCGACCGGGATGAATTCTTCAAGCGGTCTCCGATCGCGCTCTGGCAATTGCTGTTGGGCCTGCTCGATTTCGGCCAGGAGTTCGCGTATCGGTTTCTCGCGGCGGACCATCAGCTTTTCGCGTACCATGTCCGCCGGCGTGTCCGGCTGCGGGATGTATTCGCGGCCGTTGTACATCACATAACGCGCCTTGATGAGCACGTCGTCTTCCGACGTCGGCAGATAGGCAACGTTGAACAGGTCCGTGTTGAGCAGGCCGGCTTCGCGCACGAGTTCGCTCGGCCATTTGCCGGACACTTTCGAGACGGTCGCTTCGACGATCGTGTCCGGGCGGACGAACCGTTTTTGCGCGAACCAGTCCGGATGCAGGTCGATCGCGGCGTCCATGACGAGTGCCCAAATCCGCATCGCCCGCTGCGTGCCGCAGCCGACCGGTTCCGGGGCGCACCGGCTGCTGGTCAGCTTGTACTTCGGCTGCGCGTACCCCGCCCATACGCCGACCGTCACATCCGGCGAGTATCCGATGAACCAGACGTCGGCGTTGTCCTGTGTCGTGCCGGTTTTGCCGGCCACTTCAACGTCGCGGAAATGTTTGAACAGCCGCGTGATCCGGTTGCCGGTACCCCGTGGATCTGTGATCACCGTTCGCAACATGCTCGTCATCAGGTAGGCGGTCTCCCGGGAGAAGACGGACGTCGGCTCCTGGCGGTGCTCGTAGACGACGCGGCCGTCGGCGTCGACGATTTTCTCGATCAGGTAGGCGTCGCGGAACACGCCCTCGTTCGGGAACGCGCTGTAGGCGTTCGTCAGCTCCTCTACCGTTACGCCGTATTCGAGCCCCCCGATGACGCCGGTTTGCGCGTAGGCGTCTTTTTCGGTCAGCGTGGTAATGCCGAGCTTGCGCGCATAATCCCACGCCGTCTGAATGCCGACCTCGTACAGAAACAGTTTCAGCGCAGGGATGTTGTAGGAGCGATTCAGCGCCTCGCGAGCGGTGACGAGCCCGTTATATTTGGAATTCCAGTTCTGTGGAATATGAATCTTTTTTTGACCGTCCTTCAAAATGATCGGAGTATCGTCGATGACGGAAGCGGGCTGGATTTTGCCCATTTCGATCGCGGGCATATAGGCGGCGATCGGCTTCATCGTAGAGCCGGGTTGGCGTTTCATCTGCGTCGCCAGGTTCATCTGCTCGACGAAAAAGTCGCGTCCTTCGATCATGCCGACGATGGCACCGGTCCGGTTTTCGATCGCGACGGCGGCGATTTGTTCCGGCCCGCTGCCGTCTTTGCGATCGGGCGTAAAGTTTGCTGGATTTTCCGCAATCTTCCTCATCTCTTCGTAGAGCGCCTTGTCCACCGTCGTATAAATGCGATAGCCGCCGCGCAGCAGTTCCTCTTTGGCCTCTTTCAGCGCTTCGGCATACGTCGGCGTGCCGGGGACAAGTTCGGGCCGCTTGGCCTGAAGCAACAATTCCGGCGCGCGACGTTCGACTTCCATCATCAGGTATGGATAACGGTCATATCCTTTCTGCCTTGGCTGGGCGAGTGAAGACCGCAAGTCGAAAGCGAGCGCCTCGCGATATTGCGCCTCGTCGATAAAGCCGACTTCCAGCATGCGTTGCAGCACAAGGCGCTGGCGTTCGACGGCTTTGGAAAATCCTTCCTCATCGAATGTGCCTTTACTCGTAAACGCGCTGTAGACGCTCGGCTGCTGAGGCAACCCGGCCAGATAGGCGGCCTGGGCTAGGTTGAGACGACCTAGGTCGTCGATGCCGAAAATGCCTTTGGCGGCGGCCTTGATACCGTAAAGATTGAATCCGTTTGCACCGTTGCCGAACGGAATTTTGTTCAGGTAGGCCTGGAAAATCTCGTCTTTCGACAGCATCCGCTCAAGCCGGAGCGCCAAAAAGATTTCGCGCACTTTCCGGTCGACATCGCGATCGAGCGTCAGAAACAGCCGGCGCGCCAGTTGCTGCGTGATCGTGCTGCCGCCGGTCTGGCGTTCGGCGCGGGTCAGTTGCTGGTAGACGGCGCGCGCGAGCCCCGTCGGGCTGACGCCGTAATGTTCGTAAAAACGATCGTCTTCTATCGCCAAAAAAGCCTGTTTGACGATGTCGGGGATTTGGTTGAGCGGAACCGGGTCGCGGTCTTCTTCCGTGCGCAGTTGGCCGACGAGTTCGCCGCCGCGGAAATAGACGTAGCCGGTTCTTGTGTTTTCCCGGATTTTGGACATGATTTCCTCCCGCGGTCGAACAGGTTCGTCCTGAAGGATCGACGCGACGAAACCGGCGACGGCGCCCGCGGCGAACAGGCCACAAGCAAAAACGACAGAAATCGTCCATAGCAGTGTTTTGCCTAGGACGATCAACACGGTTGAAAGAACGAGGCGGCGTTTCATGCGCAATCCCTCCCGCGGCAACCTTCATCATTATACCATAAGTGCGGATATGGCGCTCTGCGGAGGCTTCCGCTTTTATTCGGTTGACAGGACTTGAGTTGTGAGCAGTAATATGTGCTGCTTAATGCGTGTGCATGATTTGAGTTTTGAATTTTTCCGTTAGAATAGGTGCATGGGCAGTTGCAAACACTTGACCATAACGCTAGTACCGCTCAGGTCTCTTCCTCTTGCGACCGATTCGCTCCCGGTTGCGATCTGTTCGGTGCTCGGGGATAGATTTGACAGCTAGCCGAAAAATATGTTATAATGGCCCTTCGATGTTCATTCGTGCGGGGGGAGCGCCGCAATGTCCGCAGCATGGGATAAACTAGATGAAGCCGGCCGAAGGGAAGTCGAGCGGCAGCTCGACATCATCCGACGAGGCGTCGCCGAGATCGTCCCCGAGGAGGAATTACGGGAGAAGATCGCCGGATCGGTCGCGTCCGGCCGTCCGCTCGTCGTCAAGCTGGGGCTTGATCCGACGGCGCCGGACATTCATATTGGGCATACCGTCGTGCTTCACAAGCTGCGCCAGTTTCAGCAGCTCGGCCACCGCGTCCTGTTGCTGATCGGTGATTTCACCGGCCGGATCGGTGATCCGACGGGTAAGTCCGAAACGCGGAAACCGCTTAGCGAGGACGACGTCCGGCGAAACGCCGCTACATATGAAAAGCAGGTGTTCAAAATTTTGGATCCGCGTCGCACGGAAATCGTCTTTAATTCACGATGGCTGGCCGGGCTGTCGTTCGAGGACGTTTTGCGGTTGGCGGCAAAAGTGACGGTGGCGCGGCTGCTGGAGCGCGATGATTTTTCCAATCGTTTTCAGAATAACCAACCAATCAGCCTCGTCGAATTTTTTTATCCGCTGATGCAAGGCTATGATTCCGTCGTGCTGGAGAGCGACGTCGAGCTCGGCGGTACCGACCAGAAGTTCAACCTGCTGATGGGACGCGTGTTGCAGCAGGCATACGGCAAACCTCCCCAGGTCGCGGTGATGATGCCGCTGCTCGAGGGGCTCGACGGCGTCCAGAAAATGTCGAAAAGTCTCGGCAATTATATTGGTGTCGACGAGGACCCGCATCAGATTTACGGCAAGGCGATGTCGGTTTCCGACGACCTGATGCTGAAGTATATGGAGCTGGCGACCGACATCCCTGCCGATGAGATCGACTTGCTCCGCAGGCGGCTGAGTGCCGGCGAACTTCATCCGCGCGACGCCAAAATGCTTCTTGCTCGAACGCTCGTCCGCCTGTATCACGGCGAGAAGGCGGCGGAAGAGGCGGAGCGCCGGTTCGTCGCCGTGTTTCAGAAGAGAGAGATCCCCGATGATGTCGAAGAAACGGTCGTTCTGCGATCGGAACTTCAAAACGGCCGTATGCGGCTTGACCGCCTGTTGCTTGCACTGGGGCTTGTCTCTTCTGGGGCGGAGGCGCGCCGCAGCGCGATGCAGGGGGCCGTGCGGATTAACGAAGTGAAAATGACTGATCCATTTGCTTGCATCGAATTACAAGACGGCGACGTCGTGCAAGTCGGTCGGCGTAAGTTCGTCCGCGTTCGGCTCAGTTGATGCCGCCCGGGCGGTGAAGACCGAAGACGGAGGGCAGATGCGATGGGAAACCTCGGGGAATGGGTGGACGCCGGTCCGGGCGTCCGCCGTAAAATTTTGTCTGTCGGTCGCGGCGTCATGAATATGGTGGTGGAGTTCGCCGAAGGAGCGGTCGGCGCCGAACACGCCCATCCACAGGAACAGCTGACGTATGTACTGGAAGGCGAATTTGAATTTCGTGTCGACGGCCGCACGCTCGTCGTCCGTAAGGGCGACAGTCTGTACATCCCCTCCGGGGCGACGCACGGCGTCCGTGCGCTGTCGGCGGGCGTGCTGCTCGACACGTTTGCGCCGGTGCGGGAAGACTTGCTCGGACACTGTTGAACGAAACGGTGCCGAAAAAAACGAAGCGGCGGACGCGAGGGAATTCGGAAACCGAAAAAACGCGTCCGCACGCTTTTAGCGGCTGTAAAATTCGACGACTTGCTTTTCGTCGATCTGGTCGGTCAGCTCGGAACGATCCGGCAAGCGGACGTATTTACCTTCCATCGTCTGATCGTTCCATTCCAGATAAGCCGGCAGGCGTCCGCGCTGTTCGAGCGCTTCCTTCACGACTTGCAGGTTGCGGCTGCGCTCGCGAAGACCGATCACGTCACCCGGCGACACCAGGTACGACGGAATATCTACCTTCCGGCCGTTGACAGTGACGTGGCCGTGCGTGACGAGCTGACGCGCCGCCGCGCGCGTTTTGGCGAACCCGAGCCGGTACACCAGATTGTCCAAGCGGCTTTCCAACAGCTGGAGGAAGTTTTCTCCCACAATCCCTTTCATTTTGCTCGCTTTGTCGAACAGGTTGCGGAACTGACGCTCGCTCAGTCCGTACAGATGCCGAAGCTTCTGCTTTTCCAGCAATTGTGCGCCGTAACCGCTCAGTTTGCGGCGTTGGCCCGGTCCGTGCTGACCCGGAGGATAAGGACGTTTACGCAGTTCCTTGCCTGTTCCGCTCAGGGAGATGCCGAGCCGCCGACTTAGTTTGAATTTCGGACCTAAGTAACGAGCCATGTATCCGTGAACCCCTTTTTCGATGAATTTGACGGCACAACGATGTATTATAAGAGAGGGGTTCTTCCGTTGTCAAGCCTTCGAAAAGCATGTATATTTAACTTCGTATCCGTAGCGGGAGGGGCCGTTCGCGCGCTGTCGCCCGTCGCGCCGGAAAACGGCCTGTCGTCAGCAGGAAGGAGGTTTTCGGAGTGAGGAGAGCCGAAGGCGGACGAGACGAGCCAAGACGGCGGCACGGCCGTTCCCGGACGAAAAGCGACAGGGCGTCCGTCGGGTTCGAGGTGTGGTGTTCCCGCCTTCGCCGATGGTTTCCTATCCTGTCGGGATGCTGGTTGCTGATCGGGCCGGAAGGGGAAGTGCTGGCGACGTGGTCGTACGATGACGCCCGCACGGCTCATTGGATCGGCTCCGATCCAGCGCGGCTTGCCGCTTTGGCGAGTAAGGCGATTTCCGATAGCAAGGACCGGAAGGAGGACGTCCCGGATCTTGTCGCCGTTTCGGCGGACGGAAACGCGGAAGGCGAGGAAGAGGGCGTCTTCGCTGTTGCCCTTGCGCTGGATCAGCCGCTGTTCGAACATCCCGTCGTGCTCGTGTTCGCGGGACGACGGCATCAGGCGAACGTCGTCCGCGAAGCGATCAGGCCGCTTGCGTTTGCACTGGAAGCGTGTTTATTGGAAGAGGCCGAACGCCGGGAAGCGCAGAAACGCATCCAACTGTTCGAGGCGGTGACCCGGCTTTTGACGAAGATCGACGTCGACTCCGTGTTGGGCGAGACGCTCGACTGGTTCCGCAAATTGTTTCCCGTCCTCGACGTGGAGCTTTGGATGTCGCAAGAACGAGAAACGGAACTTCCGGTTCGGCAGCTCGATTTGCAGACCATGGCGGACAATCCGTGCGCCCAGGCGTTCATGAACGGAACGACGCTCGTATGGCGGACCGCTCCGGCTGACGCTGGCGACGGCCGCGTGTTCGTGGCGGCGCCGCTGCAAGGTCGGCAGGGAACATACGGCGTCGTGAAACTGACCATGCCGGAGGATCCGACGAAGGATGAAGTCGTCTGGATTACGCGGCTTGCCGAGATGGCGGGGGCCGCGTTCGAGAACGGCCGGCTGTACGAACAGTCCAACATGCTGATCCACGAATTGCGGCTGATCAACGAGATCACGAAGCAGCTCAACCGAAGCCTGAAGTTGTCCGACGTCTACCGGCTCGCCACGGAGGAATTGGTGCGCATTTTCGGCGCGGAATACGCGTGCATCGTCGAATACGACAAGGAAAAAGAACGCATGGTCGTGCAGGCGACCAACCTGCCGTCCATACTGTACAGCACGTATCCGGTCGATTACGGGTTTTCCGGCATCGTGTTCCGGACGAAAGAGCCGCTGATCGTTTCGGACTATCTGCAAAACCCGCAAGTGCCGTCCGAGCTGATGGAACAGACGGGGGCCCGCTCGCTGATCGCGTCGCCGATTTTGACCGGCAACGAAGTGCTTGGCGCGATTTTGGTCGCTCATCGCAGGCCAAACTTTTTTTCTTACGATAATTTCCGTTTGTTGCAGATGTTATCCAGCCATATCGGGCTTGCGATGGCCAATGCGTTTTTGCACGCGGAAATGAGACGGATGGCGATCACCGACCATTTGACGGGGTTGTACGTCCGCCGTTACCTCGACGAACAGATCGAACATTTGTTCCGGAAAGATTTTTGCGGCGCGCTGCTTCTCATCGACGTCGACGATTTCAAGCGCATCAACGATACCTACGGCCATCAGGTCGGCGATCGGGTGCTCATCCAGATCAGCCGGATCATCCGCGCCAGCGTTCGGGATACGGACATTCCGGTGCGTTGGGGCGGCGAGGAGCTGGCTGTTTATTTCCCGCAGGTGCGCCTTGACGCTGCCGTTCGCATCGCGGAAAGGATTCGCAAAACGGTGGAAACCGAAACGTGGCCGAAAGTCACCATTTCCTGCGGGGTCGCCGAATGGTCGTGGGAAAGCGGACAGTCGTCCCTCGATACACTGTTTCAGCGGGCGGACACCGCTTTATATCGGGCCAAGGGGTCAGGGAAAAACAAAACGTTGGTCGACAGTCTGGAGGATTTTCCTCCAAAATAAGGACGAAAAATTACAGAAATAACCTAAGAAAGGAGAATAGATATGAGAGACCCAAGACTTGTTAGATTGGCCCAAAACCTTGTCGGCTATTCTGTCGACGTTCAATCGGGCGAAAACGTCCTGATCGAGATGATCGGCTCGGAACGCGAGCTGGTCAAATGTCTTATCGAGGAAGTCTACGCCCGCGGGGGGAGGCCGTTCGTCCAGCTGTCGGATCCGTCCGTCATGCGTTCGCTGTTGTTCGGCCTGTCGGAAGAACACGCTGAACAGTGGGCGAAAATGGACCTGGTGCGAATGGAAAACATGCAGGCGTACATCGCGGTCCGAGCCGGCGAAAACGTCAACGAACTGGCCGACGTGCCGGCGGAGAAACAGCGGATTTACGATCTTTATTACCGCAAACCGGTTCATCTCGAGCAGCGCGTCAAAAAAACCAAATGGGTCGTTCTGCGCTATCCGAATGCGTCGATGGCCCAGTTGGCCAACATGAGTACTGATGCGTTCGAGGATTTTTATTTCGACGTATGCAACCTCGACTACGCGCGGATGGACAAGGCGATGGACCCGCTGTACGAGTTGATGTCGCGGACGGACGAGGTACGCATCGTCGGGCCGGATACCGATTTGACATTTTCGATCCGCGGGATCGGCGTCCAGAAATGCAGCGGACACCGCAACATCCCCGACGGCGAAGTGTTCACGGCTCCCGTGCGCGACTCGGTCAACGGCGTCATTCGGTTCAACGTGCCGAGTGTCTATAACGGCGTGACGTTTGAGCAGGTGCGATTCCGATTCGAAAACGGCAAAATCGTCGAGGCGACCGCGAACGATTCGCGGCGGTTGAACGAAATTCTCGACACGGACGAAGGCGCGCGCTACATCGGCGAATTCAGCCTAGGGCTCAATCCATATATTTTGCATCCAATGAAAGATATTCTTTTCGACGAAAAAATTTCCGGTAGCCTTCATTTAACGCCGGGCCAGGCGTACGAGGAGGCCGACAACGGCAATCGTTCCGCCATCCATTGGGATCTTGTGCTCATCCAGCGGCCGGAGTACGGCGGCGGAGAAATTTATTTCGACGGCGTTCTTATCCGCAAGGACGGGCGGTTTGTCCATCCCGCTCTGGAAGGGCTCAATCCGGAACATTTGCGCTGATTTTGCCGCGCCGCTTGCGGTGTTGCCGCGGAATGCGATATGATGGAAATCGGGGAGTTCCTGAGGAAAAAAGGCGGGAGGGGACGAAGATGCCGAGTTCGGGCAGCGAGGCGATCGTCGAGATCGCCCGAACCGCAAGCCGGTTCCGGTCTTCGATCGTATTGCAATACGAGAACAAGTTCATCGATGTCAAAAGCATTCTCGGGCTTTATACGACGCTTCTCGACACCGGGACATACGACCTGCACATCCACGGTCCGGACGCCGACGAGGCGAAACAGGCGATGGCGGCCGTGTTCGAAAAGCACGGGTTGCGCGTCCGCGTGGTCGAATAGGCGCCGCGGCTCGGTTCCCTGCGTCCGGTCGGCGAAACCGCCGGCCGCGGTTGTGCGTCGCGTCCGTTTCGTCTAATATAAAGCTATACGGCGCTCGCCGCGGCTGACGGAGAACGGGCCTGGCGGCAAGGGGGAACTCGGATGGTGACTTCGTCGTCGGAGACGATACTTTCGCTGCAACAGCGGGCGTTACGCATTCTGCATGAAGACGCCGATAAAATCGTCAAGCTCATCCAGGTGCAGATGGAGACGTTGACGAACCGCCGGTGTCCGCTTTACGAGGAAGTGCTGGACACGCAGATGTACGGGTTTTCCCGGGCGGTCGATTTCGCCATTCGGTCGGGGCTCGTCGAAGAATCGGAGGGCAAGGCGATCCTCAGTCAGCTCGAGCGGAAACTGGCGGAACTTTACGAGGCGCTGGACGCCATGGCGAAAGAAGAGTAGCGGACGGTCCGTCTACTCTTTTTTGTTCTGCAAATTTTCGTCGCCCGTTTTCGTCGGCGGCCGGGCGGCAGATGGTGGTTGTCGCGCCTGTTGCGGCCTTACAGGAAGAAGAAGGCCGTGCCAAGTGCGACGTACAGCGCAAGCAGCAGGACTCCCTCGAACCAGTCGGTTCGCCCGTCGCGCGCGACCGAGGCCGCGATGAAGACGGCGACGCCGATCGCTGTCAGTTCGGCCGGATCAAAGATTAAGTCCATCGGCCGGCCGAACAGAAAGCTGGCGAAGACGAGAACGGGCGAGACGAAAAGAGCGATCTGAAGCGAGCTGCCGATCGCGATTTCGACGGCGGCGCCGAGCTTATTTTTCATGGCAAGCCAAACCGCAGCGCTGTGTTCGGCTGCGTTGCCGACGATAGCGATCAGGAAGGCGCCGACGAATAATTCGGACAGGCCGAAACGCTCGGTGAACGTTTCCAGGGCGTTGACGAGCCATTCGCTGATGAACGCGATCATGCCGGTCGCGGCGAGCAGGAAGACGATGGATTGCGTTTTGGACCAGGGCGCCGTGTGTCCGTGATCGGCCGATTCCGTTTGTTCTTCTAATTCTTTCTGGTGAGTCACCATTGAAAACCAAAGCCAACAGACGTAAGCCGCAAGCATGACGGCGGCGACGACGAGACTAAACACCGCCTGTTCGCGTGCGGCCAGTCTGTCGGCGAAAAATGCGGGCAACAGCAGACAAAGCAATGCGAGCATCATGAGCGAAACGGTATGTCCGGCCAGGACAGGGTTAAATCGCTGCACGCGGTGTCTGAGGCCGCCGAGCAATACGCTCAGCCCGAGGACGAGCAGCAGGTTGCCGATGACCGACCCCGTCAGGCTGGCTTTGACGACCGAATGGAATCCGCTTTTGACGAGAAACAAGGCGATGATCAGCTCGGCCGCATTGCCGAACGTCGCGTTCAAAAAGCCGCCGACGCGCTGGCCGGCATAGACGGCGACGCTTTCCGTCGCGCGCCCGAGAAACGCGGCGGCGAACAAGACGGCGATGCAGGCAAGCGCAAATCGGACGGCTGCATCGGCGTGCGTGTAATGGCCGACGGCGGCTGCGGCGAAGGTCGCGACAAGCGAGACAGCGAATTTCCGGCTCAACGTCCATCCCTCCGTCTTTTACCTTAGACGCTGCGCGTGGAAATGTCAATCGCGTCCAATCTTTTCGGGAAAGGAAGGAGCGTCGCGCATGGATCTGGGCTTAAAAGGCCGAAAGGCTTTGGTAACCGCCTCCAGTCGGGGGATCGGACGGGCGATCGCCGAAGCGCTGGCGCGGGAGGGGGCGGACGTCGGCCTTTGCGGCCGAAACCAAGCGGCTGTGTATGAAACGGCCCGCCGTCTGCGCGAAACCTACGGTGTCGACGCCTGGGCGGTCGCCGCCGACGTCGGCCGCCGGGACGATATCGAGGGCTTGGTCGGCGAGGCGGCGCGGCGGTGGGGACGAATCGATGCTCTGGTGTGCAACGCCGGAGGACCGCCCGGCGGATCGTTTCTGACGCTCTCGGACGAAGAGTGGGAGGCGGCTTTTCGGATCAACGTGATGAGCGTCGTGCGGTTGACACGGAGCGTCTATCCGCTTATGCGCGACGGCGGCGGTCGGATCGTCGCCGTTGCATCGACGTCGGTCAAAATGCCGATTCCGCGCCTGGTGCTGTCCAATGCGATGCGTTCGGCGGTCGCCGCCGTGATGAAGACGCTATCGATCGAATGGGGAAAAGACGGTATCCTCGTCAACACGATTTGCCCCGGGCGCATCCGGACCGACCGGACGGAAGAGCTCGACCGGCTCCAGGCGCGCGAGGAAGGAAAATCGGTGGCGGAAGTCCGCGCGGCGATCGAAGCGCAAATTCCGCTCGGCCGGTACGGGGAGCCCGAGGAGCTGGCGCGTCTTGCCGCCTTTTTACTGTCGCCGGCGAATACTTATGTAACGGGGTCGCTGTTTTACGTCGACGGCGGCATGGTCAAGGCGATGTAGGTTAGGCCGACGGGCGTGGCGCCCTCCGAAAATCTGGAGAAAGGAGAAGCTAGCAACATGAGCGAACAAAACGGTGTCATCCGCATTTCCGAGGACGTCGTGGCGACAATTGCCGGTCTGGCGGCGGTCGAGACGCCCGGTATCGCCGGCATGTCCGCCGGCATTTCGGAAGGCTGGACCAAACGGTTGAGCGGTAAAAACGTACAAAAAGGCGTCTCCGTGGAGGTCGGGGAGACGGAAACGAAGATTCACCTTCGCGTCGTTGTCCGCTACGGCTCCAAAATTCACGACGTCTGCCGCGACCTTCAGCTGCGGGTGAAGGAAGCGGTGGAAAACATGACGGGGCTTCGCGTGGTCGAAGTCAACGTGAAAGTCGAGGGCGTCGCTTTTCGCGACAAAGAAGAAGAAGCGGAGGAGGAACAGCATCCGCGGGTCACGTGACGTTTGCCGTCGAGCGTTCCCGCGAGATGCCGAGCACAATGCCGACCGCCGTCATCGAGGCGACGAGCGACGAGCCGCCGTAACTGATGAACGGCAGCGTCACGCCGGTCAGCGGCATGCTGCCGGTTACGCCGCCGATGTTGACGACGGCCTGGATGGCGAACCAGCTCATGATCCCGATGCCGAGCAACATGCCGTAGGCGTCGGGACTGCGCAGTGAAAGCAGGACGCCTCTCCATACGAAGAAGACATAGGCGGCGATGAACAGACTGGTTCCGACGAACCCGAATTCTTCGCCGATGATTGAGAAAATAAAGTCGTTATGGGCTTCGGGAATATAATACAATTTCTGAATGCTCTGTCCGAGTCCGGCGCCTTGCCAGCCGCCGTGGCTGAAGGCGTAAAGCGATTGCAGCAGCTGGTATCCGCTTCCCAACCGGTCTTGTTCAGGATGGAGGAACGACAAGATCCGGTCGAGCCGGTATTGTTTTTCGAGCACGAGAATCGCCACCGCGGCCATCGCGACGATGCCGGAAGCGGCTAGATGTTTCCACGACGTTCCGCCGACGAGCAGCATCACACCCGCAATCGCCACGACGATGAGCGCCGTTCCGACGTCGTTCTGGCACATGATCAGTCCTGCAAACAGGGCGACGACCGCCGCGACGGGGAGAAATCCTTTGCGCAAGTCGCGGATACCGTCGCCTTTTTTGCTGATGACCGACGCGAGATAAAGGATAAGCGCCAGTTTGGCGAATTCCGACGGCTGCAGGGTGAACGGACCGACCGGAATCCAACTGCGCGCGCCGTTGCGGTCTTCAGCGACGAACGGCGTCGCCGCAAGAAGCGGGATCATAGCGACAAAAAACGGAATGTACAGCTTCCGAAACGCCCGGTATGGAACCGACATGGCGGCGAACATGCAAACGAGCCCGCCGAGCGCGAAAGCAGCCTGCCGTTTTGTGTAATACCACGGGTCGAACGTTTCCGAAACGACGCCTGCCGCCGACGGCGCGTCTGCACGCCAGCTCGTCATCGAGCTGGCGCTGAACACCATGACGAGTCCGAACCCGACCAACAGTACGGTCGTCAGAAACAGCGGAAAATCGATCGCCGCCCGCGCGGAGGCGCCGCGTTTGCTTCGTTTTTGGTCCGAATGGCGCATGTCGCGGTTTTTTCGGCGGACGGCGTCAAGCCGTCAGCGCTTCGCGAAGTTCGGACAGTTTTTTCCGCGCGACGGCCATCACCGGCTCGGGAATCGGCGATTGATAATCCAGTCCGTGCGGAAACGTCGCTTTGCCGATGTAAGCGTCCGTCAACACGAGCTCGGCGTCGGGCCTTTCCAGTTTGCCGCTTGTGACGCGCGCGTTGACGCGGAGGAAATATTCGGCGTTCGACTGCCGGTCCTCGATCTTGTAATCGTAGGTGGCGCGGTAATACTCCCATTGCCAGCGAACGAAGCCGAGTTTGTCCGCCGTCCTGTCCAGGCGTTGAAGGGACGCTTGAATTCCTTTGACGTTCGGCTCTTCGATCAGCACGGTTGTTCTCTCCTTCCCGGCGGCCGCCTGCAGGCGGCCGCGTTCTAGCATCCATCATAGAGATTTTTGCCGGTTTCCGCAAGGCGAATGAACCGTGGCTGCGGGGGGTAACCTAGGACAGAAACTGCAACCATCCGGGAGGCGAGAACGAGAATGGCGACGTTAAGGGACATCATGAGCACCGATGTCGTGACCGTGACGCGGCAAGACAACATTTACGAAGCGGCGCTCAAAATGAAAAACAACGACACCGGCTTCATCCCGGTCGTCGAAAACGATCGACCGATCGGCGTCGTGACGGACCGCGACCTCGTGATCCGGGGCTATGCGGAAAAACGGTCCGGCTCGGCTTCGATCGAGGAAGTGATGACCAAGGGCGTCGTTTCGCTCCCGCCTGACGCCACCGTCGAGGAAGCCGCGCGAAAAATGGCCGAAAACCGGATTCGGCGCTTGGCCGTCGTGGAGAACGGCCGGCTCGTCGGCGTCGTCGCCTTGGGCGACTTGGCCGTTCGCGACGCGCACGACAGAAAAGCCGGCCGGGCGCTTTCCGAAATTTCCAAAAACGTCGATCATGTCGGTGTGCCGGGCCGCTGAATTTCGGCTCATCGTGGGGCGGCGATCTTCTGATCGCCGCTTTTTTTTTCACCTCGGCTTGTCGAAAACCGCTTCAAACGGAAGCGAGGAAAGAAAATGCGATTGATTTCCGCAGGAAATCGCGAGTAAAATGAAAATAAGCGGGATAACAGCCTAACGGAACGGGGTGTGGATTTTGACGACGACGGCGACGGCCGAAGCACTGGATATGGCCGAAATTTTGTCGCGCGCCGCGGAAATCGGGGCGTGCGTCAACGAGTCGCGGGAAGTAGCGGAATATTTGTATTGGAAAAAGAAACTTCAAGAAGATGCGGACGTCCGCGATGCTGTCGCGCGGTTTCAATCCGCCAAAAATCGTTGGGAAGAAGTCCGGCGGTTCGGGCGGTTCCATCCCGATTTTCGTGAGGCGTTGAACGAAGTCGCCGAAGCCCGCAAGCGGCTCGACCGTTTTGAGGTTGTGCGCCGGTTCAAAGCCGCGGAGGCCGAAGTCGACCGGTTGCTGTACGAAATCGCCGTGATTCTGGCACGATCGGTTTCCGATACGATCAAGGTGCCGTCGAACGATCCGCTGCCGGTTTTCGGCGGCTGCGGGGGCGGTTGTTGCGGCAAGTGCGGGTGAAGGCGATTCCCGGTTTGCTGGAAGCGAGGGAACGAAAGATGTTTCGCGAACGCGTCGGTTTTATCGTCTGGGTCAGCGACGCCAAGGCCGCGAAAAATCTGGACAAATACGGCGTCCTGCATTACGTGTCCAAACGCATGAACTACGCGGTGCTATACGGGGATGCCGATCAGGCGCAGGAATTGGAAAGGACGTTATTGCGGCTGCCGTATGTCCGTAAAGTGGAGCGGTCTTACCGCAACGAAATCCTGGCCGAATATTTACTTCAGAATTCCAAAAAATCCCGTTCGCAGCCGGCAGCGACGGAAACGCAAACGGCGGAGAGGGGGACGTTTTCATGAGGGACCGCGTGATGGACCGCTGGAGCACTTACGAGCCGTTTTACGTCCAGCTGGGCACTAAGAAGGTGGCGGACATCATCATCACCAACCACGCGAAGTTTCGATGGGCTGACCGCATCGACCGCGAGAAGTCGGATTATGCGGATATCTGCGACTTTCTGTGGGACCGGCTGAAGAAAGGGCAGATTCAACCGTATTACCGCAATGAGGAGGAGGTTTACGTCATCGACGACGACCTGGTAATGGTCGCTGAATTCGCGGAACTGGAGAACGAGACGGACATCGCCGGCAATCCGCTGCACAAAATGATTGTCATCACATTTCTCGGGCGGATGTCGGAAACAATGGAGTTGCGCGATCTGAAAACTTACTATTCGTGGTTGCGCCATTCGCGGCGGATGACGCTGATCAAGCACAGCCGCAAGCGCCGCTGACGGGAGGTCGTCGGGGGGAACGGGCGGATGGCGCTGACGTTTCATCAGCTTCGCATTTTTTACGAAGTCGCGGAAAAGGGGAGTTTTTCCGCCGCGGCTCAGGCGCTCCATATGACGCAACCTGCTGTCACGATGCAGGTTCAGGCGTTGGAAGACTATTTCGGCGTCAAGCTGTTCCGACGTTCGACGAAGAAAGTCGAGATCACGGAGGCGGGGAAGACGCTTTTGCCGTTCGCCGTCCGCAGTGTGCGGCTTGTCCAGGAAGCGGAGTCGGCGATGTCGAGATTTACCCGCCTGATGGAGGGAAGGCTTCAATTCGGCGCCAGCCTGACGTTCGGCGAATACATTTTGCCCCGCCTTCTCGTTCCCTTCCGGCAGGAGCACCCGAACGTGACGATCCGCATGCGCGTCATGAACACGGCGCAGATCCTGGAAGAAATTTTGTCCAACCGGCTCGATTTCGGACTGGTGGAGGCCCCGATCGACGATCCCGAAGTCGTGACGGAAGCGGTGTTGAGCGACGAGCTGAAGCTCGTGCTGCCCGTCGGACATCCTTTAGCGGAGAAAGAAACGGTCACGATCGAGGACGTCCGGCAGTATCCGTTCGTTTTGCGCGAACCAGGATCCGGCACGAGAAGGGTCATGGAAGAGGAGTTGCGCCGCAGGGGGGTCGATCCCGGCGAGCTTCAGGTCGCGATGGAGCTCGGCAGCACGGGGGCGATCAAGTCGGCGGTGGAGGCGGGCATCGGGCTGTCGATCTTGTCGAAATCGTCCGTGCGGCACGAAGTCGCGCTTGGGCTGCTGAAAGTGCGGCGCATCGAAGGGTTCGAGTTTACTCGCCATTTTTATTCAGTATATCGAAAAACGGCGCTGTTGCCGATGTCGGCGGTCGCCTTTCTCGCGTTTTTGCGGGAACGGGATTTGAGCCGGTGGCTGTAGATAGGGGGGTTGAACGTGGCGGAGCGCGCGCAGGCGGATCTGCATGTGCACACGTCGGTTTCCGACGGCGATTTTCCGCCGGCGGAAGTCGTCCGGCTCGCAGCGGAGGCGGGACTTCAGGCGATCGCCGTCACCGACCACGACACGCTGGACGGGTTTTCGGAAGCGGCGGAAGCCGGCCGGCGGTGGGGAGTCGAAGTCGTTCCCGGCGTTGAAATCAGCACGTCGTCGGACGGGAAAGATATTCATGTGCTCGGTTATTTCGTCGATGTTTCGGACGCGCGGTTTCGCGAACGCCTGGCGTACCAGCGCGATGCCCGGCGGCGGCGCAACGAGCGGATGGCCGAGCGGTTGCGCGAGCTCGGCGTGCCGGTGGCGCTGGAGGAAATCGAGGAGGAGGCGCGCCGTTCGGGCAAGCCGAACCGCCATATCGGCCGCGCACACATTGCGGATTGGCTCGTGCGCAACGGATATGCCGAATCGCGAGCGGACGCGTTTCGAAGATGGCTCGGCCGAGAAGGCGCCGCTTATGTGGCTTTATCGAGGATCGCCCCGGAAGAGGCGATCCGATGGATTCACGAAGCCGGCGGCGCGGCGGTGCTCGCCCATCCCGGTTTGTACGGCGTTCCTGATCTGGTCGACCGGTTGGCCGCTTTCGGTCTCGACGGCGTCGAGGCGTACCATTCCGATCACGACGCAGATCAAGAAGCCTTTTACGCCGCGGCGGCTGAACGGCTAGGGCTCGTCGCGACGGCCGGTTCCGATTTTCACGGCCGGCGGGGCGGCGATTTTTTTCACGGCCCTGTCGGCAACCGGCGGATTTCCCGCGACGTGTTGGAACATTTAAAAGAAAGGACGAAGCGATCGACATGAGACGCATTCGCAAGGCCATCATTCCGGCGGCGGGGCTGGGCACCCGCTTTTTGCCCGCCACGAAAGCGCAGCCGAAGGAGATGTTGCCGATCGTCGACAAGCCGGCGATTCAGTATATCGTCGAAGAGGCGATTGCGTCCGGCGTCGAGGATATTATTATCGTAACAGGGCGGAACAAACGTGCGATTGAAGACCATTTCGACAAATCCGTCGAGCTGGAGACGATGCTGGAAGAATCGGGAAAGCTTGATTTGCTAGAAATCGTAAAAAGTATTGGAGAAATGGCTGATATTCACTACATCCGCCAAAAACGTCCGCTCGGTCTCGGCCACGCCGTCCTGTGCGCGAGGAAGTTCGTCGGCAGCGAACCGTTTGCGGTGCTGTTGGGCGACGATATCATTCATTCGCAGGTGCCGGCTTTGAAACAAATGACAGAAATGTATGAGAAATACGGAACCTCGGTGATCGCTGTTCAGGAAGTCCCGGAAAAAGACGTCAGCCGTTACGGCATCGTTGATCCCGACGGACCGGTTCCCGGCACGCCGCATTGTTACATTCGCGATTTGGTCGAAAAGCCCGACGTCGCGCAGGCTCCGTCCCGGCTCGCCGTCATCGGCCGCTATATTATCGAGCCGGAAATTTTCGAGATTCTCGAGCGGTGTGAACCCGGCCGCGGCGGCGAAATCCAGCTCACCGACGCGCTCCGCGTGCTGAATACCTATAAGCCGATGATCGCCCACAAGCTGGTCGGGCGGCGGTACGACGTCGGCGACAAGTTCGGCTACATCGAGGCGACGGTGGAATTCGCGCTGATGCGCGAGGAATTGCGGGAACAGATGCTGGCTTACTTGCGCGGACTGCTCGCCGAGGAGCTGTTGGCCGCCACGGAGGCGGACAGATGAACGGCCGGCGGGAGCGGGTGGCCGTTTTCGGGGCGGGCCGCGTCGGGCTCGTGACGGCGGCCTGTCTGGCGGAAGTCGGCCATACGGTCGTCTGCATCGATCGCGATACCGACAAGATCGACCGGCTTCGCGGCGGCGAAACGCCGATTTACGAACCCGGCCTTGAACCGCTCATCCGGCGCAACGAGCAGGCCGGCCGCCTGGCGTTTACGGTGGAAGCGCGCGAGGCGGTCGGCCGTTCGGACGTCGTCATCGTAGCGGTCGGGACGCCTCCGCTTGCGACCGGCGACGTTGATTTGGCGCAGGTGTGGGAAGTCGCGGACTGTCTTGCGGAGTCCATCGACGCGCCGAAGTGGATCGCCGTCAAAAGTACCGTGCCCGTCGGCACATGCCGCAAGCTGGAAGAAAGGCTCCGGGCGAGCGTCGGACCGGATGTTCCGGTTTACGTCGTATCGAACCCGGAGTTTTTGCGGGAGGGATCGGCGATCGACGATACGTTCGGCGCCGACCGCGTCGTCGTCGGTTGCGCCGAACCGGAAGCCGGCGAACGCATTCGCCAGCTGTACGAACCGTTCGGCGTGCCGGTGTTCTTGACCGACCGCGAAAGCGCCGAGTTGATCAAGTACGCGGCGAACGCGTTTTTGGCGATGAAAATCTCGTTTATCAACGAAATCGCGAACATTTGCGAAAAAGTCGGCGCCGACGTGGAGTCGGTCGCGAAAGGGATCGGGATGGACCGACGCATCGGTCCGCATTTTTTGCGCGCGGGTATCGGATACGGCGGTTCCTGTTTTCCGAAAGACACGACGGCCCAGCTGCGCTTTGCGGAAAATGTGGATTACGAATTCCGCATTTTGCGCGCGGTCGTCGAAGTGAACCGTCTGCAACGGCTCCGGTTCGTCGACAAGATCGAAACGGCGCTCGGAGGCGTCGCCCGCAAACGGATCGCCCTGCTCGGGCTGACGTTCAAGCCGGATACCGACGATTTGCGCGATTCGCCGGCGCTGGACATCGCCAACGAGTTGGTGCGCAGGGGCGCTTCGGTGTGCGCGTTCGACCCGGTCGCTTACCGATCTGCGGCGGCGCTTGTGCCGGGAGCGGAAACGACCGGCGACCTCAAGCGGGCGCTGGCCGGCGCGGACGCGGTCGTCGTCGCGACGGAATGGGAGGTCGTGCGCGCGCTTGACTTGGCCGCGGCGAGGTCGCTTGTCCGAACGCCGATTATCATCGACGGCCGCAACGTCTGGGAGCCGCGATCGGTCGCAGCGGCGGGATGGCGGTACGTGTCGGTCGGCCGCCCCGAAGCGGGCGCCGCCTCCGCGGTCGAAGGTCGCACGTCCGGAGGCTAGCGGCGCAATCCCCCGCTTTCGGGATTCGCTTGGTCGCGCGGCCGGGCGAGCTTCCGCACCAACGATTCGTCGGCGACGGCATAAATCGTCCGGTGGTGGTCGTAGACGACGAAGCCGGGTTTTGCGCCGTTCGGCTTGCGGACGTAGCGGACGTCCGTATAATCGACCGGGACGCGGCCGGAATGGCGCCCTTTGCTGAAATAGGCGGCAAGCGCGGCCGCTTCAAGTAAAGTTTGTTCGCCGAACCGGCCGCCGCGGACGACGACGTGGGAGCCCGGCATGTCTTTGGCGTGCAGCCAGATGTCGCCCGGTTTGGCGAGCCGCGTGGTCAAGTCATCGTTTTGGCGGTTGTTTTTGCCGACCCAGATGGTGGCGCCTTCGGACGAAACGAACGTTTCGGGCGCCGATTCGCGGCGGACGGCCCGTTTGGCCGGCCGTCCCGTCGCTTTCTGCTTCAGCCGGCCCTGTTCGATGAGTTCTTCGCGAATCTCGTCGAGGTCCTGGGGTGTAGCGTTTTCCAGCTGATATTCGAGCGTTTCCAGGTACGCCTGCTCTTCTTCCGCGCGGCGAATTTGTTCGCGCAGCAGGGGAAGGCTGTTTTTGGCCTTGTTGTACTTTTTGAAGTAGCGCTGGGCGTTTTCCGACGGCGACAGGGCGGGATCGAGCGGAATGTCGATGATCGGCAACGACTCTTCGTAATAATTGACCGCCTCGAACGACTGAGCGCCCTTAGGAATGAGGTGCAGCGACGCGGTCAGCAGTTCGCCGTACAGGCGAAAACGCTCAGCTTCCTCGGCCTCAAGCAGCGATTGCCTCAGTTTGGCGAGTTTCTCTTCGGTTTTTTGCCGCTCCTTCCGCACGAACCGCAGCAGCTCCTCTGCGGCCCGGCGGGCGCGGTCGGCCTCCGCGCGTTCGCCGTAATACTGCTCCAGACATTCCCCCATCGTGGTAAAAAAACGCTGATCTCCCTGTACGTACGTGATCCGCAACACCGAAAAAATCGGCTTGCCGTCCGGTAGCACGACGATGTTCGGCTCGGCCTTGCTTTCTGCGATCGAACGGACTCCGTCGAGCAGCGCGGCGACGAGGTCTCGCGCAGACGCGTTCGGGCCTGCGCGGTGCGCGATCTCGCGTGCCGAAACCGGGCCGACCCCGGCGATCGTTTCCGTCAGTTTCCGTTCCGGGGGAAAGGATTCATCGACCGTTTCGAGCCTTCGGACAAGCTCTTCTTCGGCCGAATGGAACGGATCGACTTTTCGCTGTTCCGGCGGATCGACGTAGACGCTGCCCGGCAAGACCGTCCGATAACGGCTGACGGCCGGCGTTACGCGGCGGATGGCGTCCAATACGACGCCGGAAGCTGGATCGACGAGGATGATGTTGCTATGTCGGCCCATGAGTTCGACGATGATGCGCCGCGTGACGGCGTCGCCGAGTTCGTCGCGGCCGCGGAGGTCGATGTGGACGATCCGTTCCGCGCCGACCTGGCGGATCGCTTCGACGACGGCGCCTTCGCAATGTTTGCGCATGAACATGCAGAAAGCCGGCGGTTCCGGCGGGTTGGCGGGTTGCCCGCGCGACAGCGGATGGATGCGCGGAAGCGACGGGTGCGCCGACAGCAAGAGTCGTACCGTTTCCTCGGCTGTCCGGATATGCAGGACGAGGTCGGTTTCGTCCGGCTGATAGACGCGGACGATGCGGCCCCCGCGAAGTCCGGCAAGTTCCGCGACGAGAGCGCGAATGGCGAGTCCATCCATCGACATGTTCGTTCACCTTCCCTGTCTATCATGCCACAACGAAAGCGCGCCGTAAATGCAACGGGATAAATTCCGGCTTGTTCGAATAAAGTGGGGTTGAAAGGAGGAACGGCGGATGGCGGAAACCCGATGGCATCGGCTGTCGTCGCGAGAAGTCGCGGCGCTGCTGAACACCGACGAACAGTACGGATTGACATCATCCGAGGCGGATCGCCGTCTTAAGGAAAACGGACCGAACGAACTGGCGGAGAGCGGCAACGTCTCTCCGATCGCGCTGTTTTTGCGCCAATTTCAAGACTTTATGGTCCTGGTGCTGCTTGCGGCGACGGCGGTTTCGGCGTTTCTGGGCGAGACGCTCGACGCCGTGACGATCGTCGCGATCGTCGTGTTGAACGGCGTGCTGGGGTTCTTTCAGGAGTTCCGGGCCGAGCGGTCGCTGCGGACGTTGAAGCGGCTGTCCGCACCGACGGCGAAAGTCGTTCGCGACGGCAGGCGGACGGTTGTGCCCGCCGGAACGCTTGTGCCCGGCGATGTCGTCGTGGTGGAAAGCGGCGATCGGATTCCAGCCGACGTCCGCTGGCTGGAGGCGAACGGTTTGTTGACCGACGAATCGGCATTGACGGGCGAATCCGAGCCCGTCGCCAAGACGGCCGACCCGATCGGCGACGACGAGCCGGCGCTCGGCGATCTGCGCAATCTTGGCTTTATGGGGACAATGGCCGTTCGCGGAACAGGAAGGGCCGTCGTCGTCCGAACCGGCATGGCGACAGAGATCGGAAAGATCGCCGAACTGATTCGGAAGGCGGAAGCCCAGAAAACACCGCTTGAGCGACGGCTCGAACAGCTCGGAAAAGTGTTGATCGGTGTTTCGCTCGTGCTGACCGCGCTTGTCGCGGCGGCGGGGATTTTGCACGGTCAACCGGCCTACGAAATGTTTCTGACGGGCGTCAGCCTCGCCGTCGCGGCTATTCCCGAAGGGCTGCCCGCCGTCGTGACGATCGCCCTGGCGCTCGGCGTGCAGCGGATGATCCGGCGCCGCGCCGTCGTCCGCAAACTGCAGAGCGTCGAAACGCTCGGGTGCGCGTCGTTCATCTGTTCGGACAAAACGGGAACGCTGACGCGCAATCAGATGACGGTGGCACAAATCTGGATCGGCGGACGCCGACTCGACGTGTCCGGTTCCGGTTATGAACCGTTCGGAGAGATTCGGGAAAACGGTAAGCCCGTCGACGCGCGCAGGGACGCGGCGCTCCGGCGGCTGTTGCAAGTGTTTGCCCTTTGCAACAACGCGGAACTCGTTCAGACGCAGGGACGATGGACGGTGCGCGGCGATTCGACGGAAGGAGCTTTGCTGGCGCTGGCGGCGAAGGCGGGGCTGTCCAAACCGTCGCTTGAGGCGCTTTATCACCGGGAAATCGAGCTGCCTTTTACGTCGGAACGAAAACGGATGTCGGTAGCGATCGCCCATCAAGGCGGCCGGCTGTTGCTGACGAAAGGCGCGCCGGACGTGCTGCTCGACCTTTGTACATACGCGCTGTGGGAGGACAAGGTGATTCCGCTGACGCCGACCATAAAGGCGAAAATCGCCGCAGCGGCAGAGCAAATGGCCGGCGAGGCGCTGCGCGTCATCGCGGCCGCCTATCGGGAACTTCGTGATGAAGATGGCGTTGCCGATGAAACCGCGGAAACCCGGCTCGTTTTCGTCGGGATGGCCGGTATGATCGATCCCCCTCGTCCGGGCGTGCGGGAAGCGATCGCGCGTTGTCGGCTGGCCGGCATCCGGACGGTTATGATTACCGGCGACCATCGCGCTACGGCGGTGGCGATCGCCGGACAGCTGGGCATGTTGTCATCCGGAGCCTTGGTCGTCACCGGTCGAGAGCTCGACGCGATGACTGACGACCAACTGGACGAACTCGTCGAGCGGATCGCCGTCTACGCGCGGGTAACGCCGGAACATAAGCTGCGCATTGTCCGTTCGCTCAAGCGCCGCGGTCATGTGGTGGCGATGACGGGCGACGGCGTCAACGACGCGCCGGCGCTCAAGGCGGCCGACATCGGCGTCGCGATGGGAGGCGGCACCGATGTTGCCAAAGAGGCGTCTTCGCTCGTTTTGGCCGACGATCATTTCGCTACGATCGCGGCGGCCGTCGAGGAAGGAAGAAACATTTATGAAAATATAAGAAAATTCATTCGATATCTTCTCGCTTCCAATGTCGGCGAAATCATGACGATGCTGCTGGCGATGATGGCCGGATTGCCGGTTCCGCTGTTGCCGATCCAGATTTTGTGGGTCAACCTGGTGACGGACGGTTTGCCGGCGATGGCGCTCGGCGTCGATCAGCCGGAGTCCGATCTTATGTTGCGCGATCCGCGGCCGGCGAAAGAAGGCGTTTTTGCGCGCCGGCTCGGGTGGAAAATCGTCAGCCGCGGGTTGTTGATCGGGATTTGCACTTTGCTGGCATTCTGGCTCGTATTACGGCATGACCCGTCGGATCCGGAACGTCTTGTCCGCGCCCAAACGGTGGCATTCGCGACGCTGGTGATGGCCCAGCTGATTCACGTGTTCGACTGCCGCAGTTCGCGCTCGATTTTTCATCGGCCGCTTCTGGAAAACCGAGCGCTCGTCTGGGCGGTGTTGTCGTCACTCGCGCTCATGCTGGCGGTGCTGTATTGGGACCCGCTGCAAACGGTCTTTCATACGGTCGACCTCGGGGCGGCCGAATGGTGCCTCGTGCTGGCGGCGGCTGGTTTTCCGACGTTTTTTATGGGAATCGGCAGTGTGTTGTCGCCGCGTTTTCGCCGTAAACGCCCGCGCCCTGCGATCCGGACGTCTATGCATCGCGGCGGAATTGCGCTATAGTAGAGGTTGGCGGTGAGATTTCGATGAAATTCGTTAAAATGCACGGGCTCGGCAACGATTTCGTGGTCGCGGCGGCGGAGTCGCCGCCCGACCGGCCGGATGAGCTTGCGCGCCGCATCTGCGATCGACGCTTCGGCGTCGGGGCGGACGGGCTTGTTTTCATTTTGCCGTCTGCGCGCGCGGACGTCCGGATGCGCATCTGGAACGCCGACGGTTCGGAGGCCGAGCAGTGCGGCAACGCTGTTCGCTGCGTTGCGAAATATGTGTACGAGCGGGGGATCCGTTCCGCCGACGAGCTGACGATCGAGACGCTCGCCGGCGTTTGCAAGGTGCGGCTCGACGTAACGGATGGTCGAGTAAGACGGGTCCGCGTCGACATGGGTGAGCCGGTTTTGCGCGGTCCGGACATTCCGACGCTGATCGCCGGGGACAGAATCGTCGGCGAGACGCTGGAGGCGGCGGGACGTTCGTTTCGGTTCACGGCGGTATCGATGGGCAATCCGCACTGCGTCGTGTTCGTCGACGGGCTCGACAGCGTGGAGCTGGACATATGGGGGCCGGCGATCGAACGCCATCCTCTGTTCCCCAACCGCACGAACGTCGAGTTCGCCGTTGTTAACGGGCGTCGCGAAATCGAGGTGCGCGTTTGGGAACGCGGCGCCGGGCCGACGTTGGCGTGCGGGACCGGCGCATGCGCCGTTTTGGTGGCTGCGGTGCTGAACGGTTATGCCGACCGCGAGGCGACCGTCGTGCTTCCCGGCGGCGACTTGCTCGTCGAATGGTCGGAAGCGGACGGACGCGTTTACATGAGCGGTCCCGCAACGGCGGTGTTCGAAGGGGAGATCCCGGATGACGGAAAAACTTGATCTGCGCCGGGCGCTGGCCGAACGGGTGTTGGTCGGCGACGGCGCGCTGGGGACGCTGCTGTACCAAATGGGATTTCCCGTCGGCATTTCGTACGAGGAGCTGAATTTGACCCGACCGGACGTGATCGCGGACGTTCATCGCCGCTATCGCGAAGCGGGCGCGTCGGTGATCGAGACGAACACGTTTTCTGCCAATCGCCTGAAGCTAGCGCGGTTCGGGCTGGAGCGGCGCGTCGCGGACATTAACCGAGCCGGCGTCCGGCTCGCCCGCAAGGCGGCTGGGCCGGACGGCTATGTGGCCGGATCGGTCGGCCCGATCCGGACGCAAGGCCAGCGCCATGCGTCGCTGCGCGATCTTCGGTCGGCGTATCGTGAACAGATCGAGGCGTTGCTGGAAGAAGGCGTCGACGCGATTATGCTGGAGACGTTCGAGGACGTCGACGAGCTGGAACTGGCCGTGGAAACGGTTCGCCGGCTTTCCGACGTGCCGGTCGTCGCGCAGCTGGCGTTGGAAGACGTCGATGCGACGCCGTCGGGCAGACCGGTGGCGGACGCTATCGCGGCGCTTCGCGATGCGGGGGCGGACGTCGTCGGTTTCAATTGTCGGATCGGGCCGAGCCGGATGGTTCGGCTGCTGGAGGCGATTCCCGCCCCTTTGCGCGCGTCGGTGCCGTTTTCGGTCTATCCCAACGCCGGTTTTGCCGAGTATGTCGAGGGGAAGTTTCGATACGGGACGCCGCCGGAATATTTTTCGGAGATCGCCGTGAGGTTCGTCGAGCGAGGCGCGAGGCTGATCGGCGGTTGCTGCGGCACGACGCCCGAACATGTAGCGGCGATCGCGCAGGCGTTGCAGGGGGTTCGGCCAGCAGACGACGGTGCGGTGAGGGCGTCCGGTTGGCGGATGGAAATCCGAACGGCCGCCGGCGACGGTCCGGAAGGCGGTCGGGGCGAAAAGTCCGACGCCGATACCGGCTCGGCCGCCGCGACGGCGGTTCCGACGCTGCTCGATCTCGTGCGGACGAGGCATACGGTCGTCGTCGAACTCGATCCGCCGCGCGATCTCGACATGTCCAAATTCATGGAAGCAGCGAAAACGCTGCGTGACGCCGGCGTCGACGCCCTGACGATGGCGGACAACTCGCTCGCCATGACGAGGATGAGCAATCTGGCGGCCGGATTTCTTGTCAAGGAGCGACTGGGCGTGCGCCCGCTGATTCATATCGCCTGCCGAGACCGCAACCTGATCGGCACACAGTCTCATCTGATGGGCCTGCACGCGCTCGGCATCGACCACGTGCTGGCGATCACCGGCGATCCGGCGAGGTTCGGCGATCTGCCCGGCGCCAGTTCCGTCTACGACTTGACGTCGGTCGAACTGATCCGGATGATCAAGCAGCTGAACGAGGGCATTTCGTTTTCCGGCAAGCCGCTGAAACATCGCGCTCGGTTCGTCGTCGGTTGTGCGTTCAACCCGAACGTCAAACATTTGGACAAGGCGCTCGAACGTCTGGAAAAAAAGATTGAGGCCGGCGCCGATTTCGTGATGACACAGCCCGTCTACGATCCGGCGCTGATCGAAACGGTCGGCGAGGCGGCGCGCCGTCTGCCTGTACCGGTTTTCCTCGGCATTATGCCCGTCGTCAGCGAGGCGAATGCGGTTTATTTGCATAACGAGGTGCCCGGCATCCGGTTGCCGGACGCGGTTTTGCGCCGCATGGCGGGATTAAAGGGCGAGCGCGGTCGGGAAGAAGGAATCCGGATCGCCAAGGAACTGCTCGACGTCGCGATCGGATTGTTCCATGGTATCTATTTGATGACTCCGATGCTTTTTTCCTCCATGACCGCGGAATTGACGCGTTACGTCTGGCGAATGACCGGACGGGCCGCGGCCGGTTTGCCGACTTGTTCCTCCGGCTGAGATCGGATAAAATGAGGGGAAGTTTGTTACATGCGGAGCATGACGGGTTTCGGCCAGTCGGTGCGCGAAGTGTGCGGGTATCGAGTTCGGATCGATATCCGTTCGGTCAACCACCGTTACAGCGAGGTGACGGTCCGCGTCCCCCGCGAATGGACTTTTCTCGAAGAACCGTTGCGAAAAGCCGTTCAGGCCGTGTTGAAGCGGGGAAAAATCGACGTCACCGTGACGGCGGAACGGCAGCGCGTCGAAGCGTCGGAGATTCGGATCGACTGGGCTGTGGTCGAGGCCTACCTGCAAGCCGCCGAGCGGATTCGCGACCGCCTCGGCGCCGATGACCGCCTGTCGGTGCGCGACGTGCTGGCGATTCCCGATGTCGTCCGGATTGAGGATGTTTCTCAGCAAGGCCGCGACGAGCTGGTCCGCGGCGTCCTGGCGTGTGCGGAGGAGGCGCTTGCGCATGTTTCGACGATGCGGGAGGCCGAAGGGGCGCATCTTCGCGCCGATCTGGCGGGACGGCTTGCGTCGATTCGCGCCTGGAAGGAAAGCTTGTCCGCGCTGGCTCCCGAGGTGGTGGAACAGTACCGTTTGCGGCTGCGGCGCAGGATTGACGAGTTGCTGGATGGCGTCGACGACGTCGCGGAACAGCGGATCGCGGCGGAGGTGGCGATTTTCGCCGACCGATGCGACATCAGCGAGGAACTGACGAGGCTGGACAGCCATTTCGACCAGTTCGCGCGGCTGCTCGACGAATCGGAACCGGTCGGCCGCAAACTCGACTTTTTGCTTCAGGAAGCGTTCCGGGAAGTCA
Organism: Candidatus Reconcilbacillus cellulovorans; assembly: GCA_002507565.1. GTDB lineage: Bacteria > Bacillota > Bacilli > Paenibacillales > Reconciliibacillaceae > Reconciliibacillus > Reconciliibacillus cellulovorans. Next base: position 215,412 of record MOXJ01000001.1, on the reverse strand, counting down.
ACACCATCGGCGCCAAAGCGTCGGACGCGCGCATCGCGTCGCTGGTCGTCGAGATGAAGGCGGAACTTGAAAAGATGCGAGAACAAATTCAAAATATTGAGTGAAACGTCCCGCCGGGGCATCCTGTTTCGCGTCGTCGGTATCCGGTGGGAAGCGGCAGGGGGTTTCTTATGTCGATCAAGCTGATCAACATCGGATTCGGCAACATCGTTTCCGCCAACCGGATCGTTTCGATCGTCAGTCCCGAATCGGCGCCGATCAAGCGCATCATCCAAGAAGCCAAGGACCGCCACATGCTGATCGACGCCACCTACGGCCGGCGTACGCGGGCGGTCATCATCACCGACAGCGACCACGTCATTTTGTCGGCGGTGCAGCCGGAAACGATGGCGCACCGTCTTGTCAACCAGAAAGACGATAAGGACGATGAACATGGCGAATGACGCTGCGAAGGGCTATTTGCCCCCCGGTCTTCTCATCGTGCTGTCGGGGCCTTCCGGCGTCGGAAAAGGGACGGTTTGCGCCCGGTTGCGCGAGATGGCGCCCGAGCTTGCCTACTCGGTATCGGCGACGACGCGGCCCGCCCGGCAGGGGGAAGTCGAGGGCGTCGACTATTTTTTCAAGACGAAAGAGCAGTTCCGGGAAATGATCGAACGAGACGAACTGCTCGAATGGGCGGAATACGTCGGCAACTATTACGGAACGCCGCGCGCCTTCGTCGAGCGGACGCTCGCGGAAGGGCGGGACGTCATCCTCGAAATCGAAGTTCGCGGCGCGATGCAGGTCAAGCGGAAATATCCGGACGGCGTTTTCATTTTTTTACTGCCGCCGTCGTTTGAGGAACTGAAAACGAGGATTTTCGGCCGCGGGACGGAATCCGAAGAGGCGATCCGCCACCGGATGAGCGTTGCGATCGAGGAAATCCGGCTCGTTGAACATTACGACTACGCCGTCGTCAACGACGACGTCGACACGGCTTGTCGCCGTATTCTGTCGATCATCGCGGCCGAACATTGCCGACGCGAACGGCTGTGGCCGAGCCTTGGACGTATGCTGGAAGGGGTGTTGGGTTGATGCTTTATCCTTCGCTTGACGAACTGGTACAGAAAGTAGGCAGCAAGTATGCGCTCGTCGTCGCCGCGTCGAAGCGGGCGCGAGCTTTGCGCGACGGTGCCAGAAGTGCTTTGGTCGAACCGCGCTCCCACAAACAGGTCGGCTTGGCGCTGGAGGAAATACACCAGGATCTCGTCCGGATCGAATTTCCGGACGGCGAGACGCGCGGTTCGTAAAAACGGCGGCCGAGGCGGCGCAACAACCGACGTCGGTTGTTGTTTTTTTTGCCGGGAGGGAAGGGTATGATCGCGACGAGCGCGGACCGCGAACGTCCGCTTGTTGGCCGGACGATCGTGCTCGGGGTCAGCGGCGGCATCGCCGCCTACAAGGCTGCTGCGCTTTGCAGCCGGCTGACGCAAGCGGGCGCGCGCGTGCGGGTCGTCATGACGGAGGCGGCGACGCGATTCGTTACGCCGCTGACGTTTCAAGCTTTGTCGGGGCACGACGTCGCCGTCGGCGTGTTCGAGGAGCGCGATCCGTCCGTCATTGCGCACATCGATTTGGCTGAGAAGGCCGACCTGTTCGTCGTCGCGCCGGCGACGGCGGACGTTCTGGCCAAAATGGCGCACGGCTTCGCCGATGATATGCTGACGGCTGCGCTGTTGGCCGCGCGGTCGCCCGTGCTCGTCTGTCCGTCGATGAATGTGCACATGTACCGGCACCCCGCGGTGGAGGCGAACATGCGACTGCTGCGCGAGCGGGGGATCCGGTTCGTCGAGCCGGACGACGGTCCGCTGGCGTGTGGTTATGTCGGGAAAGGTCGCCTTGCGGAACCGGAGAAAATCGTGGAAGCGGTCGTCCGGCTGCTCGCACCATCCGGCCCGCTGGCGGGAAAACGGGTGCTCGTGACGGCGGGAGGAACGGTCGAGCGGCTGGATCCCGTCCGGTATATCGGCAACGATTCGTCGGGCAAGATGGGTTATGCGATCGCGGCTGCCGCCCGCGACCGGGGCGCCCGCGTCGTGCTCGTCTCCGGGAAAGCGTCGGTCGCCCCTCCGGAAGGGGTCGAGCTGGTGCGCGCGGAGTCGGCCGAGGATATGTTTGCCGCCGTTCGTTCGAGATGGGAAGAAACGGATGTGTTGATCAAAGCGGCCGCTGTCGCCGACTTTCGCCCGAAAATGCGGTCGGACAGCAAATTGAAAAAAAAGGACAAAGACGTCTGGACGGTCGAGCTTGTCCGCAATCCCGACATTGCGGAATGGGCGGGTCGGCACAAGGACGGCCGCCTGATCGTGCTGTTTGCGGCCGAGACCGACGACGTTCAACGCAACGCGGTCGAGAAACTCCGGCGGAAAAACGGCGACCTGATCGTCGTCAACGACGTCACCGAGCCGGGTGCAGGATTCGGTTCGGACACGAACCGGGTCGACGTTTACGACGCCGACGGGTTAGTGGCGTCGTTGCCGCTTCTGCCGAAGCGGGAAGTGGCCGAACGTCTTCTTTCGCTTATCGAGGCGCGCCTCAATGCCGGCAGGGGGGCCGATTCGTGTACGCGCGGGTCGTCGTAGACGTCGCCGCCCGGGCGGTCGACCGTCCGTTCGATTATTTCGTTCCGGCCGAGTTGGAACGTCTCGTTAGGGTCGGCTGTCGCGTCGAGGTGCCGTTCGGCTCGCGCGCGGTTCTCGGGTTCGTCGTGGAGCTGTCGCCTGAACCGATAACGGATCATGCCGATGTCCGGCCGATCACCCGCCTGCTGGACGAAGAACCGGCGCTGACGCCCGAGCTGGTGGAACTCGCCCGCTGGCTTGCGCAGACGTGCGTCTGTCCGTGGATCACGGCGCTTCAAGCGATGACGCCTATAGCTCTCAAGGCGAAGCCGTCAAGGCTGCTCATGCCGGGTCCGTTCGCCCCAGCCCCCGGTGCGGCGATGCTGCCCGATGAGGCGAAGGTATGGGCGTGGCTTCATGCCAAAGGCGAAGTGACAGAAGAAGAATTTCTGAAGAAGTTTCCGCATTGGGCGGATCGAATAAACCATTGGCTGGCCGAAGGGATGTTGGCGGAAAAGCGGGAGGTTCGCGATCGGCTTCGTCCGAAGCGTATGGCGTTTGTGGAGCCGGCCGTCAATGTGGAACGTCTGCGCCGGGAGCTCGACCGGCTCCCTTCTGGCGCCGTCCGGCGGCGTGCGGCGCTTGAGGCGTTGCTTCGAAACGGCGGCCCTATGGAACTGGCGCGTTTGGCCGAAGAGGCGAACGTTCCGGCGTCGGTTTTCCGTGCATTGGCCGAAGCGGGGCTCGTGCGTATTTATGAAAGGGAAACGGCGAGAGATCCATACGCAGGCCGGTCGTTCACGCCGGATGAACCTCCGAATTTGACGGAGGATCAGCGGCGCGTGCTCGGTCCGATTGAAGAAGCCGTCCGGGCGCGCAGGCACGAGGCGTTTTTGCTGCACGGGGTAACCGGCAGCGGCAAGACGGAAGTGTATTTGCAAGCGATTCGGGCGTGTCTGGAAACGGGAAGGGAAGCCGTCGTGCTCGTGCCGGAAATTTCTTTGACGCCGCAGACGGTCGAGCGTTTTAAAAGTCGGTTCGGGCCGGCGGTCGCGGTGCTGCACAGCCGTCTTTCGCCGGGCGAGCGGTACGATGAGTGGCGTAAAATCGTCCGTAGGGAAGCACGGATTGTCGTCGGCGCCCGGTCGGCGGTATTCGCGCCGTTTGCCGATATCGGCCTGATCGTCTTGGACGAGGAGCACGAATCGTCGTACAAACAGGATGACAGTCCGAAATACCACGCCGTTGACGTCGCACTTTGGCGAGGCCGGCATCATTCGGCCCCGGTGCTGCTCGGATCCGCTACGCCGTCGCTGGAACGTTTCGCGGCGTCGGACGCTCCGGTCAATCCCGCGCGGCAAGCGCATGGTTCGATTCGCTGGCTTTCGATGCCGAGGCGCGTCGGCGACAGGCCGTTGCCGGATGTCAGCGTCGTCGACATGCGCGAGGAGTTGCGCGTCGGCAACCGGTCGATGTTCAGCCGCAAGCTTGCCGCGGCGCTGGAGGAGCGGCTCGTGCGGGGGGAGCAGGCCGTCCTGCTCATGAACAGGCGCGGGTACGCGACGTTCGTCATGTGCCGCGCCTGTGGCTTTGCGGCGAAATGTCCGCATTGCGACATCTCCCTGACGTACCATCGTTTTTCCGCTTCGCTGCGTTGTCACTACTGCGGTTACGCGCAGTCGGAAACGCGGGAATGTCCGGAGTGCGGCAGCCCGTATATCCGCCATTTCGGCGCGGGGACGCAGCGCGTCGAGGAAGAGCTGCGCAAGCGGTTTCCCGGGGCGCGCGTTCTCCGGATGGATCTGGACACGACGTCGCGGAAAGGCGCGCACGAGCGGATCGTCCGGACGTTCGCCGAAGGCGGTGCGGACGTGCTGATCGGGACGCAGATGGTCGCCAAGGGGCTCGATTTTCCCGGCGTTACGCTGGTCGGCATCATGGCGGCGGATGCAACGCTGCGGCTTCCCGATTTCCGGTCGGCGGAAAGGACGTTTCAGCTCTTGGCCCAGGCCGCCGGCCGTGCCGGCCGGCGCGAGCGGCCGGGCGAAGTGGTGATCCAGGCATACGATCCCGACCATTACAGCATCGTCTGCGCCAGCAGGCACGATTACGCGTCGTTTGTCGTCCGCGAACTGGCCGAACGCCGCCGGCTCGGCTATCCGCCGTTTCGCGATCTGGCGCTCGTTGCCGTGATGCATGAGACGTTCGCGAAGGCGATGCAGACGGCGGAGCGTCTGGCCGACCGTTTGCGCGACCTGGGACGGACAACCGGTCGGACGTTTTCCCTGATCGGCCCGGCGGCGCCGTCCGTTCCGCGCGTTGGTGGGAAATATCGTTTCCACCTCTTGGCGTTGTTCGACCGCACGGTCGACATGCCTGAACTGCTCAGGCGGCTGCTGGACGAAGAAGCGGATCGGCTGCGCCGGGAGAACGTGCAGGTGTCGGTCGACGTCCGCCCGCAAAACGTCATGTGAAACCGTCGATGAGGAGCGAAACCGAAATGGCGATCCGGATGATCGTGAAAGTACCCGATCCGGTCTTGCGCGAGGTAGCCAAGCCGGTGACCAAATTCAACGCGAATCTGCACAAACTGCTGGACGACATGGCGGAGACGATGTATGCCGCGCCGGGCGTCGGACTGGCGGCGCCGCAAGTCGGCGTCCTGAAACGGGCGATTGTCGTCGACGCCGGCGACGGCCTGATCGAGATGGTCAATCCGGAGATCGTCGAAATGTCGGGAGAAGAGATCGCGTCGGAGGGTTGCCTGAGCATCCCCGACCTGCGCGGCGACGTCCGGCGGGCGACGAGGATCGTCGTCCGCGGCCAGGATCGCCACGGCCGGCCGGTGGAGATGACGGCGACCGATTTTCTTGCGCGCATTTTTCAGCATGAAATCGACCATCTAAACGGCGTGTTGTTCACCGACATCGCGATCCGCGTCTATCGGCCGGAGCCGGAGGAGTCGGAGCCGTGACGGACATTCGGGTCGTTTTTTTGGGAACAAGCGAATTCGCCGTTCCGATTCTGCGTCTGTTGGTGGAGCGGCGGTATGCGGTGGCGGGCGTCGTGACGCAGCCGGACCGACCGAAAGGGCGCAAGCGCGAGCTCACTCCACCGCCCGTCAAGACGGAAGCGGTTCGGCTCGGCTTGCCGGTCCTGCAGCCGCCGCGGCTGAAGGCGGAGGAAGCGCTGGAGGACGTTTTCCGGTTGAAGCCGGATTTGATTGTAACCGCCGCATATGGCCAAATTGTTCCGAAGGCGCTGCTGGACGCCCCTCCGCTCGGCTGTCTGAACGTACATGCGTCGCTTCTGCCGAAATACCGAGGCGGTGCGCCGATCCAGCGGGCGATCATGAACGGTGAGTCCGTGACCGGCGTGACGATCATGCGCATGGTCGAACGCCTCGACGCCGGCGACATCGTCAGCCAGGTCGAGGTGCCGATCGGGGAAGACGACACGGCGGGAACGATGACGGAGAAGCTTGCCAGGGCCGGTGCGGAGTTGCTAGGAACAACGCTTCCGGACTGGATCGCCGGTCGCATTCGCCCGGTTCCGCAACGGGAGGAAGAGGCAACGTATGCACCCAATTTGACCCGGGCAGACGAAATCATCCGATGGGAGCGTCCCGCGCGCGATCTGTCCTGCCAGGTGCGCGGCTTGCACCCGTCACCGGGTGCGTATACGCTGTATAACGGCGACGTGCTGAAAGTGTGGGCTTGCATTCCTTTGGACGACGTCGAGTCCGCGGCGGAAGCGGAGCCGGGTACGGTCGTGCGCGTCGGAGGAGAAGGCGTGGATGTCCGGTGCGGGCGCGGCGTACTTCGGCTGACGCAACTTCAGCCGGCTGGTAAACGGCCGATGGCGGCGGCCGACTTTGTCCGCGGCGGCCGGATGCTTCTGGGGACGGTACTCGGCGCATGAACGGCGGAGAAGCCCGAACGTCGGCCCGTGAGCTGGCGCTTGATATTCTTGTCCGCGTGACAGCGCACGGTGCCTACAGTCAGCTGCTGTTGAACGAGCGGTTGCGATCGGGGTGTCTTTCCGCCGAAGACGCCGCGCTGGTCACCGAACTCGTTTACGGCACGTTAAAGCGGCAAAACACGCTCGACTTTTTTCTAGATCTGTTTTTAAAACGCAAAGACGTCCGCATGGAAGTGTGGGTGCGGCCGCTGTTGCGGATGTCTGCCTATCAACTTCTTTTTCTGGAAAAGATCCCAGATTATGCCGCCGTGTCCGAAGCGGTCGCCATCGCTAAGCGGAGAGGGCATGCCGGCGTCGCTTCGCTTGTCAACGCGGTGCTTCGCAACATGGCGCGCAACCGTGGACGCTGCGTGATTCCGGATGGCTTGCCTTTGCCGGAACGTTTGGCTCTCGTTCATTCGCATCCGGTCTGGATGGTCAACAGGTGGGTCCGCCGGTTCGGCCTTGAAATCGCCGAGCGAATGCTGGCGGCAAACAACGAGAAGCCGCGCTTCGCGCTGCGCGTCAATCCGCTTCGCGTCACGCGGGAGGCGCTTGTCGCCGAACTGCGCGATGCCGGTTACGATGCAGCGGCTTCCGTACTTGCGCCGGAGGGCGTCGTCGTCTCGGGCGGAGCTGGCGGACTCGTCGCTTCGCGATGGCACGAGGACGGTTTGATGACGGTTCAGGACGAAAGCTCGATGCTCGTGGCCGCAGTCGTCGATCCGCAGCCCGGCATGCGCGTGTTGGACGCCTGCGCCGCTCCCGGCGGCAAGGCGACGCATCTGGCCGAACGGATGGCCGACCGCGGAGAGGTTTGGGCGTGCGACGTGCACGAGGGGAAAATCGGTTTAATCCGCCGGCAGGCCGAGCGGCTCGGCCTTCGGACGATTCACGCCTTCTGTGCGGATGCGCGGCGACTGGCCGAAGCTGGGTTACCGGAATCGTTCGATCGCGTATTGTTGGACGCGCCCTGTTCCGGCCTCGGCGTACTTCGCCGCAAGCCGGAGGCGCGCTGGCGGAAGACCGAGGATCAAATTCGGGAACTGTCCGTTCTCCAGGCGGAACTGCTCGACTCCGTCTGCCGATTCGTCCGGCCTGGCGGCCTTCTTGTCTACAGCACTTGCACTATCGAACCGGAGGAAAACGAGGATCAAATCCGCGCGTTTCTGTCGCGGCATCCGGACTTCGAGCTGGATCCGTTTCCGGCCGGCGTCTTGCCGGGTCGAGAAGACGCGCGCAGGGGAATGGCGCTTATTTTACCTCATGAATACGGTTCCGACGGATTTTTCATCGCGCGGCTGCGGCGCAGGTAGCGTCGGATGCGTCGGCAGCCCGTTTTGTGTTACAATAAGGCAGAAAGTCGAACGAACCGGATACGGACGTGAACGACGGATGAAACCGTATGCCTATGATTTGACGTATGAGGAATGGGAAGCCTGGATGCGCGGGTGCGGGGAGCCGGCCTATAGGGCCAGTCAGGTGTTTGACTGGTTGTACGTAAAGCGGATCGACGGCTTCGACGCCATGACGAATTTGCCGAAAGCTCTGCGCGCCAAGCTTGCAGAACAATTTCGATACGTCGCATTGCGGGAAATCGAGCGTCAGGTGTCGCGCGACGGCACGGTTAAGTTTTTGTTCGGCCTTGAGGACGGAAACGCCATCGAGACCGTCGTCATGAGGCATCGGTACGGCAACAGCGTCTGCGTGACGACGCAGGTCGGCTGCCGTATCGGATGTACGTTTTGTGCGTCGACGCTGGGCGGGCTCAAGCGCAATCTTTCGTCGGGCGAGATCGTCGCGCAGGTCGTTTATGCGCAGCGGTCGCTCGATCCGGAAGGCGAACGCGTCAGCAGCGTCGTCGTCATGGGCATCGGCGAGCCGTTTGAAAATTATGAGGCGACGATGAAATTTTTGCGCGTGCTCGTCCATCCGAAAGGATTGAACATCGGCCAACGCCACGTGACCGTCTCGACAAGCGGAATTGTTCCGAACATTTACCGTTTTGCCGACGAGGAAACGCAGATCAATCTCGCCGTTTCGCTGCACGCGCCGAACGATGCGCTCCGTTCGAAGCTGATGCCCGTCAATCGGAAGTACCCGCTTGCCGATCTGATCGAGGCCTGTCTTTATTACGTGCGGAAAACGGGCCGCCGCCTGACGTTCGAGTACGCGTTGATCGGCGGAGTCAACGACCGGCCGGAACACGCGGAGGAACTAGCGGATTTGTTGACGGTCTTTCCTTCCGCCCTCGTGCACGTCAATCTAATTCCCGTCAACTACGTCCCGGAGCGAAAATATACGCGGACGCCGCGCGAAGACGTTTTCCGGTTTCAGCGCGTCTTAACGCGTCGCGGCGTCAATGCGACGATCCGGCGCGAACAGGGCGGCGACATCGCTGCGGCATGCGGGCAGTTGCGGGCCAAATATCTGGAAACCCGGGCGAGGTGAGTCGGGGGTTGAAAATCGCCAACCGTTCCGAAATCGGCAAAATCCGTAAGACGAACGAAGACCGAGCCGTCGTTCAGTTTCTTTCCGACGGATGTTCGCTCGCGCTCGTGGCCGACGGAATGGGCGGACATCGCGCCGGCGACGTCGCCAGCCAGATGGCGTCGGATATTATTCGCGAGGAACTGCAGGCGATCGATCCCGGGATGTCGCCCGAGGAATTCGAACGGCTGTTGCGCGGTGCGATCGCGGCGGCGAACCGGAAAGTGTTCGAATACTCCATCACCCGGTCGCAATACGCGGGTATGGGCACGACGGTCGTCGTGGCGATCGCGACGCCGCGCCGCGTCACGATCGGCCATATCGGCGACAGCAGGGCATATTTGATTCGCGGCGGAACGATCAGCCGGCTGACGGAAGACCATTCGCTCGTCAACGAGCTGCTCCGGGCAGGAGAATTGACGCCGGAGGAAGCGATGGCGCATCCGAGCCGCAACGTGCTGACGCGCGCGCTCGGGACCGCGCCTGAAGTCGAGGTCGACATCCGACATGTCGAATGGGAGCCGAACGACGTGCTGTTGCTGTGCAGCGACGGGCTGAGCGGGCTCGTCGACGAGCGGGTCATGTTGGAAATCGTCAGCAGGAGCGGGGATCCTGAGGCGAAAGTCGGCGCGCTGGTCGAAAAGGCGATGGAAGCCGGCGGCGAGGACAACATTACGGTCGTTCTTTTGGCGAATGAGCCGGAATCCTCAGAGGGGAAGGGGGGACGACGATGACCGGCGAACGGCTCGGCGGACGATACCGATTGCTGGAGCGGATCGGCGGCGGCGGCATGGCGGTCGTGTACAGAGCGCTCGATACGGTGCTGAACCGGCATGTTGCGGTTAAAATCCTTCGGTCTCAGTATGTGCACGACGAAGAATTCATCCAGCGTTTTCGGCGGGAGGCCCGCTCGGCGGCCTCGTTGTCTCACCCGAACGTTGTCTCGGTTTACGACGTCGGTCAGGACGGCGATACGCATTACATCGTGATGGAATACGTCGAGGGCAAGACGTTGAACGAACTGATCCGCGAGCGCGCTCCGCTTTCGCCCGAGGAAGCGGTCCGCATCGCCGTTCAGATTTGCGACGCGCTCGACCATGCGCACGCAAACGGCATTATTCATCGCGACATCAAACCGCACAACATTCTCATCAGCAAGGGCGGCTGGGTGAAAGTAACCGACTTCGGAATCGCGCGAGCGGCGGACGCTTCGCAGCTCACGCACACCGGCACCGTCGTCGGCAGCGTGCATTACGTGTCTCCCGAATACGCGAAAGGTTTGCCGGCGGGAGCTCAATCGGACCTGTATTCGCTCGGCATCGTCCTGTATCAAATGTTGACGGGAAAACTGCCGTTTAACGGGGAAAGCCCGATCAGCGTGGCGCTTAAACACGTGCAGGAGTCGTTCGAAGAACCGCGCAAGCTGAACCCGGCCATTCCGCAGAGTCTTGAAAACGTGGTGCTGAAGGCGACGCGCAAAAACCGCAACGAGCGTTACCAGACCGCTGCGGAAATGATGGAGGACCTGGAGACGTGTCTTTCCCCGGCGCGTCGCAACGAACCGAAGCGTCTGTTCCTTGAGGAAGATGATGAACAGACGAAAGTCATGCCGGCAGTCAGGTCAGGCCGCGACCGGGCCGTCGATCCGAGCGGCGCCGGCGGGCAGGCCGAAAGCGGGGAAACGCCCCGCAGACGGCGATGGGTGCGGCCGACGATCGGAATTGCGTTTGTCCTGGCCGTGTTGGTCGGAACCTGGTTCGGCGTTCAGTACGTGCTCGGCATGCTGAATCCAGAAGAAGTGATGGTGCCGAACGTCGTCGGCAAACGGGTCGACGTCGCCGAACGGGAAATTCGCGACGCGAAGCTCGTACCGGAAATCATACGGGAAGAACCTCCCGAAGGCAGCGACGTTCCCGCCGATGTGGTGTTCAAACAGGATCCGGTCGACATCCGCAAGGTCGTCGGTTCGTCGGTCGTGCTCTACGTCAGCGCCGGCAAGCAGGCGCCTCGGATGCCCGGTTTTGTCGGCATGAAATATGACGATGTCATCCGCACGCAGCTCGACCGGTTGGGTATTCCGGAAAACCGCGTCAGGAAAATGGAAGTCGCCAGCGACCAACCGGCCGGTGTCGTCGTCGCTCAGGATCCCGCGGAAGGCGCGGAGTTCGATCCGGCCAGCGTCGAGCTGACGCTGTCGGTCAGCAAAGGGCCGGACAAGGTGCCGATGCCGGATTTGCGCGGTTACACACCGGATGAAGCCAAACGCATCCTGCGTGAAAACCGATTGGAGCGTTCGGTACTGAAAGTTGAGGAAATGCCTAGTTTGAATGAAAAAGGTAAAATATTTAAGCAATTTCCATACAATCCCGGCGATCCGGTTGCGCCCGGTGAAACCATCACGGTGTTCGTCAGTTCCGGGTTGCCCGACGATGTGGTTGAAGGAACGGTCAACCTGCAAGTGTTTCCGGTCAAAGAAGGCGTCGAGTCCGCCGTTCGGATTCAGATCATGGACGCCCGGCATGCCGAATGGTTTACGTGGAGCGACGAACGGATTTCCGAGGCGAAAGTGTACCGCGTTCCCGTAACGGTGACGCGCGATCGTGCAGCCGCCATCCAGGTGTACGTCGACGACAAACGCGTCAGTTACATCACGCGCAGCTACGCCGATCTCCGTCCTGAGTCGTCGGGTGCCCCGCAAAGCCCGAGCGCCGGCGGAACTGGCGCTTCCGACCAGGCGAAGGCCGGTTCCTCGCTTCCTTCCGCTTCGCCGGACCGGCAGGAGGGGGGCCGCGACTGATGCCGGAAGGCCGGATCGTGCGGGCCTTAAGCGGATATTACGACGTATTGCCGGACGGCGCGGACGGCGTTTCGGCGACGGCGCGAGGAACCATTCGCTGTCGGGCTCGCGGCGTATTCCGCAAAGACGGCCGCGTGCCGCTCGTCGGCGACAAGGTGCGTTATGCGCAGATCGGGCCGGAAGAAGGTTTCATCGAGGAGTTGATGCCGCGGACGACCGAGCTGACGCGCCCGCCCGTCGCCAACGTAGACACGATCGCAGTGGTGGCGTCGGTGGCTGAACCGGAACCGAACCTGACGCTGACGGACCGGCTGCTGGCGGAAGCGGAGTTGATCGGTACCGATGCGTTTGTCGTGCTGACGAAGGTCGACTTGGCGGAGCATGAACCGGAAACGATTGAACGGCTACGCCGGATTTATGAAAAGGCCGGTTACGAGGTTTTGCTTGCCAGTGTCGTGACGCGTTCGGGACTCGACGCGATCGCGGCCCGGTTGGCCGGCCGACTGGCGGTTTTGGCCGGGCCGTCCGGCGTCGGCAAATCGTCGCTTCTGAACGCGCTTTGTCCCGGGCTTTCGCTCGAAATCGGAGAGATAAGCCGCAAGCTCGGGCGCGGTCGGCATACGACGCGACGCGTGGAGCTCATCGCTTTGCCCGGGGGCGGATGGGCCGCCGACGCTCCGGGGTTCAGCCAGCTGGATTTGTCTCATGTCGAACCCGAGCGCCTTGCCGGCTCCTTCCGCGAGTTTCGGCGCTATCGGTCGGATTGCCGGTTTCGCGGGTGTCTTCACGTACGGGAGCCGGGATGCGCCGTCAGGGCGGCGGTCGAGCGCGGCGAAATCGAGCCGGTCCGTTACCGGCACTATGAAGCTCTTGTCGAAGAAATTCGCATTTCGGGACGGAGGTACTGATCACGCATGACGATCGTCGCCCCGTCGATCTTGTCGGCGGATTTTGCCAGATTGGGCGAAGAAGTTCGCGATGCGGAGCGCGCCGGCGCCGACTGGATTCATGTCGACGTGATGGACGGCCATTTCGTACCCAACCTGACGTTCGGTCCGGCCGTCGTCGCCGCGGTGCGACGCTATACACGGCTGCCGCTCGACGTTCATTTGATGGTGTCGCGGCCGGACGATTGGCTGGAGCCGTTCGTGCGCGCCGGCGCCGACCGCATCAGCGTCCACGCCGAGGTTTGTCCGCATCTGCACCGCACGCTGACGCGCATTCGGGAGCTCGGCGCCAAGCCGGGCGTCGCGCTCAATCCGGCGACGCCGCTTGCGGCTGTTGAATATGTCCTGGACGAGATCGATCTCGTCCTGTTGATGACGGTCAATCCCGGCTTCGGCGGCCAGGCATTCATCCCCGCCGTTCTGCCGAAAATACGGGCGCTTCGCGACATGCTCGACCGAGCGGGTAAGCGCGGCGTCCACATCGAAGTCGACGGGGGGATTTACGCAGATACGGCGCGGCTGGTTGCGGAAGCGGGCGCGAACGTACTGGTGGCGGGACAGGCGATTTTCGGCCAACCCGATCGCGCGGCCGCCGTCCGCGCGATTCGCGAGGGCGCTGGGGCGGGTAGCGGAAACATAATGCGGCCGGCTGAATCATAGAATGTGTTACGGAACGTTTCCGGCAAAACGGCATATCATGACAGCAGGGCCGGCCGGCGGGCTTCCCGTACCGCTTAAGGAGGGAAACGAAGATGAGATTTTACACGATCAAGCTGCCGAAATTTTTAGGCGGCGTGATTCGGGCGATTCTGAATTCCTTCAGCAAAAACTGACCGCGGCCGTCGACGAAAAAAGCCATGAAAAAAGCACCTGTCCGCAAGGTGCTTTTGGCTTCTTGCGCTCGCGGGCGCGATTTCAAACGCGTTTGACCAACCCGGATTTCAGCGCCTTGGCGCTCACCCAGACGCGTTTCGGCTTGCCGTCGACGAGAATCCGGACTTTCTGCACGTTGACGCCCCATCTGCGCTTCGTTCGGTTGTTAGCGTGGGAAACGTTATGGCCCGTGCCCGGTTTTTTGCCGGTGATAAAACATTTGCGGGACATTCGCCGCCACCTCCTGACCCTTCCTTGACGCACACACTCCTTCATCGTATCATATGCGGCCTCGGTCCGTCAAATGGTCGAAATTCTTTTTGGCGAACCCGTTGCGGATATAGTACAATGGATCCGGGGGGATGCCGCGATGGCCGTACAGTGGACGAACGAATGGGGAACCGTCCGTGTGTTCGACCGCGTCGTCGCGGTCGTCGCCGGTCGCGCCGCCGCGTCCTGTTACGGACTGGTCGGTATGGCGGCCCGCAGTCCGCTGAAAGACGGCATCGCGGGCTTGTTTTCGAGAGATCATCCGGAGCGCGGCGTTGAAGTCCGGACGGAAGACGGCGAGCTTGTCGTCGACTTGCACGTGGTCGTCGGTTACGGGACGAAAATTTCGGAAGTCGCCCACAACGTCCAGCAACATGTCCGCTATACGCTACAAGAACGGCTCGGCCTGGACGTCGACCGCGTCAACGTGTATGTCGACGACGTGCGCATAGCCGAAGGGGAAGGAGATTCAAACATTGGGCGTCAGGACGTTGTCCGGTGAACAACTCGCGCGGATGGCGGTGTTCGCTCAAAAGCGCCTCGAGGCGCACGCGGGCGAAATCGACGCGCTGAACGTTTTTCCGGTGCCCGACGGCGATACGGGCACCAATATGTCGCTGACGTGGAAATCCGGCGTCGAAGAGATGCTCCGAAACCCGACGGCCCATACCGGGAAGGCGGCGGAAGCGCTTGCAAAAGGGTTGTTGATGGGGGCGCGTGGAAATTCAGGCGTTATTTTATCGCAATTGTTTCGTGGTTTCTCGAAAGCGGTTGCTACGCGCGCGACGCTCACCGCGCGGCAATTCGCATTCGCTTTGCAGCAGGGCGTCGAAACCGCATGTCGGTCGGTCCTTCGACCGGTAGAGGGAACGATGTTGACGGTGGCGCGGGAGGCGGCCGCGGCGGCGACGGCGGCGGCGCGGCGGACCGACGACCTGGCCGAAGTGTTGACGCAATGGCGAAAAAAGGCGCAGGAAGCTTTGGCCGCCACTCCGGAACAGTTGCCACTGCTCAAGCAGGCCGGTGTCGTCGATGCCGGCGGCCGCGGTTTCGTCGAGCTTTGCCAGGCGTTTTGCGAGGCGCTTGAAAATGTCGAAACGCCGGAAGAATCGGTTGCCGCCCGATCATTCGGTCGTCCGGCGCTGGACCGCGATGTCGGGGCCGCCCAAGCGCACGGTGATCTTCCCGCGCCGGCCCGTGTGGACGGCTCATCCATCGCATTCGGCTATTGCACCGAGTTTCTGCTTCGGCTTGATTCTGCTGATAAAGGAAGAAAAAGTCTTATCTTCCATGAAGATGAATTTCGGGTACGGCTCGAACAATACGGGGATTCGGTCGTTGTGGTTGCGGACGACGGATGGGTCAAGGCTCATCTGCACACGGAAACTCCGCTTGAGGTGTTGGCCTGGGCATCGGGATTCGGGGAGCTCGATCGCGTCAAGATCGAAAATATGCGTCTGCAGCATGAGCGCCTTGCGAAGCCGAAGGCGGAACAAGACGCACGCGGGTCGGCGTCTGCCGGAAGCCGCGCGCGAAATACCGAAGGATCGATGGCGGCGCGGGCTGAACCGGAACAGGCGGTTCGTGCAGCCGGTTCTACCGCGGCGAGTACGGCGCCGTCCGTTTTGATGGCGGTGCCGGATGCCGGGGCCGACTCGGACAAGCCGCCGGCTCCGTGCGGCCTGGTGGCCGTCGTACCCGCTAGCGCGCTGGCAGATATGTTCCGCAGTCTCGGCGTCGATGCCGTCGTCGATGGCGGTCCGACGATGAATCCGAGCACGGAGCAGATCGTGCGCGCCGTATCCGGGGTGCGCGCGGAGACAGTGTTCGTTTTGCCCAACCATCCGAACGTCGAGCCGGTCGTCCGTCAGGCCGTCGAATGGATTGTCGATCGAAAAGTGGAAATCATGCCCGCTCGGACGATCCCCCAAGGGCTGGCGGCCGCCGTCGCTTTTGCCCGGGAGCGGTCGGCCGACGAAAACCGGAACGCGATGGAGCGTGCGGCCGGCGGGGTGCGTTCCGGCCACGTGGCGATCGCCGTGCGCGATTCGACCCTCGACGGCCGTGCCGTCCGCAAGGATCAGTATCTTGGTTTCGCGGACGGCAAGCTCGTGGCGGTTTCGGACCGGCTGGAATCGTGCTGCCTTGAACTGGTCGGCTGGCTTGTCGGCGACGGATGCGAATTGCTGACGGTGCTCGTCGGCGCGGATGCTGCGGAAGAAGAAACCGGACGTCTGCTCGAACGGCTGAAGGCGAGCCATCCTCGGATCGAGACCGAAGTGCGTTACGGCGGGCAGCCGTTTTATCCTTACGTCTTCGCGGCGGAATAGGAGGGAGCCGGGATGGGATGCGTCCGCATCGTGACGGACAGCGCCGCCGATCTGCCGCGCGAAGTTCGGGACAGGCTTAACATCGCCGTCGTTCCGCTCAAGGTTCATTTCGGCGGGGAGACATATCTCGACGGAGAGACGATCGATCCGCAAACGTTTTACGCCCGAATGGTGAAAGACGGGTCGTTTCCGACGACGTCCCAGCCTTCTCCCGCCGATTTCGCAAAGGCGTACGCGAACATTCTCGACGAGACGCCCGACGCTTCCGTCGTTTCCATTCATCTTTCTTCTCGGTTGAGCGGAACGATCCAGTCCGCCCAAGCGGCCGTCGAGCTGGTCGACCGCCCGATCGACCTCTCCGTCGTCGACTCGCGTTCGGCGTCGCTCGGCGTAGGCGTGCTTGCGGAAGCGGCGGCGGAGGCGGCTCTCGCCGGCAAGTCGAAAGAAGACATTTTGGAGCTGATCGACCGGAAGCGTCGGGAAGTCCGCATCTATTTTACAGTCGATACGCTGGAATTTCTCCACCGCGGCGGAAGGATCGGCAAAGCGGCCGCGCTGTTCGGCACGTTGCTCAACGTAAAGCCGATTCTGACGATTGACGACGAGGGCGTCGTCGCGCCGGTCGATCGGGTGCGCGGTTTCCGGAAGGCGACGGAACGGGTCATCGAACGGCTTGAGCAGGATTTCGGTATCCGTCGCGTCCGCGTGACGCTGGTGGATGCCGCGGCGCGGGAACGCGCGGAAGAATGGGCGGAGTGGTTCAAAACCCGCCTGCGCGCGGTCGAACTTCGGTTCGCGTCGATCGGCCCGGTCATCGGGGCGCATGTCGGACCCGGAACGATCGGCGCCATTGTGGAGCCGGTTTGAAATGATTCACGGAACGGATCCCTCCGACGTTCCCGTCGAACGGCTGCCGGGCGTCGGGCCGCAGCGGGCGGCCGAGCTTGCTTCGCTCGGCATCCGGACGGCGGCCGATCTGCTCTTTTATTTTCCGTTCCGGTACGACGACTACCGGTTTCGGTCGGTGCGCGAGCTCTCTGACGGCGACCGGGCGACGATCCGCGTCCGCGTCGCCGGTTTTCCTCGCTTGTCGTTTTTCGGGCGCAATCGGTCGCGCATGGCTTGTCTCGTCGAGGAGTCGGGGTTTCCGCTGACGGCGGTTTGGTTCAACCAGCCCTATTTGCGCGATCGGCTCGAGCCGGGAAAAGAAGTGGTACTCAACGGCAAATGGGACGCCCGGCGCAGGCAGCTGACCGTCATGACGACCGAATTTCCGGACCAAAAGACGCGGCGCGCGGGTAATCTCGCGCCCGTCTACCGACTTTCCGGGTCGCTCACGCAAAGCGCGATGCGCAAGCTGGTCGATTTTGCGCTGCAGCGTTACGCTTCCGCCTTGCCGGAGCTTTTGCCGGAGTCGTTGGTCGCCCGATACGGACTGATGAAGCGTTCGGAGGCGGTTGAACGTCTGCATCGCCCCGGCGTCGACGAAGAGCTGTACCGCCGCGCAAGAGAACGGATGGCGTATGAGGAACTGTTTTTGTTTCAGCTGAAGCTCCAGGCGTACCGCGCCGTGTCGCGCAGCCGCGCCGACGGCGTCGCCCATCGGGTGGACATGGAGAAGGTCCGCGCGTTCGTCCGCGGTTTGCCATTTCGGCTGACCGAATCGCAAAAGCAGGCGCTGGCGGAAATTCTGCATGATCTCAAGCAACCTTACGCGATGAACCGGCTGTTGCAGGGCGACGTCGGCAGCGGGAAAACGGTCGTGGCCGCCGCAGCGCTGTACGCCGTCGCGACGGCCGGCGCGCAAGGGGCGGTGATGGCGCCAACCGAAATTTTGGCCGAGCAGCACAAACGCGTGCTCGAGCGGTTGCTTGCTCCCCACGGCGTGCAGGTCGATCTGTTGACCGGCAGCATGTCTGAGCGGCATCGGCGCGACGTCAAGGCATCGATCGCGATCGGGTTAACGGACGTCGTCGTCGGTACGCACGCCTTGATTCAAGAAGACGTGCATTTCCGCAATCTCGGCCTTGTCGTTACCGACGAACAGCACCGGTTCGGCGTCCAGCAGCGCAGCCTGTTGCGGAAAAAAGGGCATGCTCCCGACATTCTCATGATGACCGCGACGCCGATTCCGCGCACGCTGGCGATTTCGCTGTTCGGCGATCTCGACGTTTCGACGCTGCGCGAACGGCCGGCGGGACGCAAGCCGGTGCGAACGTATTGGGTCAAGCCCGACCGGATGGACCGCGTCGTCGCATGGATTCGCCGGGAAATCGCCTCGGGAAGGCAGGCGTACGTCGTCTGCCCGCTGATCGAGGAGTCCGACAAGCTCGACGTCCAAAACGCGGTCGACATGTACGATCGGCTCCGGTTTCAGATGCCGGAGGCGAACGTCGGTCTGCTGCACGGCCGCCTGTCGCCTGAGGAAAAAGAAAGCGTCATGCGCCGGTTCGTCGCCGGCGAAGTGCAAGTGCTCGTGTCGACGACGGTCGTCGAAGTCGGCGTCGACGTGCCCAACGCGACGATCATGGTCGTCTACGACGCCGACCGGTTCGGCCTGTCGCAGCTGCACCAGCTGCGCGGGCGCGTCGGCCGAGGCGAGCACGCGTCGTGGTGCGTGCTGGTCGCCGACCCGAAGACGGAAGCCGGCGTCGAGCGCATGCGGATCATGACGCAAACCGACGACGGGTTTGAGATCGCCAGAATGGATTTGGAAATGCGCGGGCCAGGCGAATTTTTCGGCACGCGGCAGAGCGGGCTGCCCGAATTTCGCGTCGCCGATCTTTCTGCCGATCTCGAGCTGCTCGAGCGGGCTCGCGACGACGCCGCCCGTCTCGTCGCCTCGCATGAGTTTTGGACCGGTGTCGAATACGTGCCGCTTCGGCAGTGGCTCGACCGCGAGGGCGTTTTAAGCGGCGAGCGGGTCGATTGAGCGCGGTGTCCCGGGCGTCCTCGCGCCGACGGTCGGGTTATTGCGTTTGCTGGTTGCCCGGATGGCGGCGAGTTTCCCGATCGAACGGCCTTCCGGCGGCATAAGATGCGTTAACGCACCGCCGGAGGTGAAAGCGATGGCTTACCGGCCTTACGGTCTCGATGCCGTATGGGTGGAACGGATCAAACGGAAATTGGCGGACGCCGGTTACCGGAAACGGGTGCTTACTGTCCTGCGCGGCGTCGGCAAGGCCGATCTGCAGGATGAAAAAAAGGTCGCCCGGCTGGTGAAACGGCTGTCCCGCGAACTCAACGAACCGGTGCCGCCCGGCGCGGAAAAACGGATCGTGCGATTCGTCATCGAACAGCGCATCGATCCGAACGACATGTGGCAACTCATGAAGTTATGGTCCATGTTTCGGTGAAAGAACCGCGGAAAGGACGCGATCGCCATGGAATTAAACGGTTGGCTGGGGACGCGCGCCGTCGCCCAGATCGGCATTGTCGTGCGCGACATCGAAAAGGCAACCAAAGCGTTTGCGCGGTTATTCGGCGTACCCGCCCCGGCATGGTTCGAGACAGAGCCGTATGAGACCGCGAAAACCGAATATCGCGGCCGGCCGACGCCCGCGAGGGCGAAACTGGCGTTTTTCGATCTCGGTTCGCTTCAGCTCGAGCTGATCGAGCCCGACGAACATCCGAGCACGTGGCGAGAACATCTGGACACATGCGGCGAAGGCGTACACCACATCGCCTTTTTCGTCGAAGACATCGCGGCGAAGACGAGTGCGCTCGAACGCGCAGGCATGCGGCTACTGCAAAAAGGCGAATATCCCGGCGGTCGTTACGTCTATCTGGACGGTGCGGACGTCGTGCCAGCCGTTCTGGAACTTCTGGAAAACGACGGAGGGATCGGCCGATGAACGTGCTTGTGACCGGCGCAAGCAGAGGGCTCGGTTATTGGCTCGCCGTCGAAGGGGCGTCCCGCGGTCACCGCGTATTCGCCGGGGTTCGCAGCCTTTCGGCCGCCGAAAGGTTTTCAGCGGAAAAACATGCCGTCGTGCCGGTTTTGCTCGACGTGACGGATGAATCGTCGGTGGAACATGCTGCGGAGACGGTGCGCCGCGACGCCGGATCGCTCGACGTGCTCGTCAACAACGCCGCCGTTCTTCTTGCACGGGATGTTCCGATCGAGCGGCTCGACATCGGCGACGTGCGAAGGACGTTCGAGGTCAACCTGTTCGGGCCGATCGTCGTCGTCAAGCAGATGTTGCCGCTGCTCGAGCGAAGCGTCCGGCCGATCGTCGTCAACATTTCGTCGGAAGCCGGCAGTTCGGCCCAGGCGTACGGCGGCGACTACCCTTACGCATTGTCGAAAGCGGCGCTGAACATGTTTTCCATCCAACTCGACCGGCTGTTCAAGCCGCGAGGCGGACGAGCGATCTCCGTTCATCCCGGTTGGATCCGCACCGACATGGGCGGCGAACGCGCGCCCGGCGATCCGGCCGATGCGGCGCGACGCATCTGGGAACTGATCGAACGCGGACTGCCGGAAGTCGATCCGCCGTTCGTCGGCGTCGACGGCCGTCCGATGCCGCTTTGACCATTGTTTCGGACGGAGGGAAAAACGTGATCGAAATCGTGGCGTTCGTCGGCGACCATTATCATCCGGAAACGTCGATCCGCGAAGCGCTGGAAGCGGCGCTTGCGCCGGAGACCGCGGCCGGACGGATCGCCTTACGGTTCGAACCGGTCGACCGGGTGGATGTCGTACTGTCGGCCGAGCCGGATGTCGTCGTGCTGTACAAGGAAAACCGAATCAATCCCGAAAGCGCGGAAGTCCGGACGTGGATGACGGAAGAACTCGCGGAGGCCGTCGTCCGCTTCGTCGAGCGCGGCGGCGGCTGGCTGGCTTGGCATTCCGGACTCGCTTCCTATCCGGAAGACGGCGCGTACGTGCGTATGTTGCGCGGCTGTTTCGTGTACCATCCGCCGCGTCCTGATCGGGTTCGATACCGGCTCGAAACGGACGATCCGTTTACGGCGTCGTTGGGCGGCGCGCCGGAGTTGTCGTTTGTCGACGAGCATTATTTCGTGCGCGTCGACGAGGCGAACACGTCGGTGTTCTTGCGCTCGTCGTCGAAAGACGGCGAATCGGTCGCGGGCTGGCGACACGTCTTCGGCTCGGGCCGCGTCGTTTGCCTTACGCCCGCCCATACGCAGGAAGGATTGGCCGATACTCGGCTCCACCGGTTGCTGGCGGCCGCGGTCGATTGGTGTTTGGGGTGAAAAATAGAAATTTAATACATTTCAGGATTATCGAATAAAGAACCCTCCCAAGGGGAAAATGTTTATTAATGTTTCTCCTTGGGAGGGAATCGCGTTGACCCGAAACAAAGTCGAGATTTGCGGCGTGGACACGTCCCGGCTGCCGGTGTTGACGAACGCCGAAATGCAGGAACTGTTCGTCCGGCTGCAGCGCGACGGTGACCGGTCTGCACGCGAACAACTCGTCAACGGCAATTTGCGGCTGGTCCTGAGCGTCATCCAGCGGTTCAATAACCGCGGTGAATTCGTCGACGATTTGTTTCAGGTCGGATGCATCGGTTTGATGAAGGCGATCGACAATTTCGATCTCAGCCAGAACGTCCGGTTTTCGACATACGCGGTTCCGATGATCGTCGGGGAAATCCGGCGCTATTTGCGCGACAACAATCCGATCCGCGTTTCCCGCAGCCTGCGCGACATCGCCTACAAGGCGCTTCAGGTACGCGACCAGCTGACCGGGACGCACGCGCGCGAGCCGACGATCGCCGAGATTTCCGAGGCGCTGAACGTTTCCCGGGAGGATGTCGTGTTCGCCCTCGACGCCATCCAGGATCCGGTGTCGTTGTTCGAGCCGATCTATCACGACGGAGGCGACCCGATCTATGTGATGGACCAAATCAGCGATGACCGCCAGAAAGATCACGTCTGGATCGAGGGCATCGCGCTGCGCGAAGCGATGGGCAAGCTGAACGAGCGCGAGAAAAAAATTTTGTCGCTTCGCTTTTTCGAAGGCAAGACCCAGATGGAAGTCGCCGAGGAGATCGGTATTTCCCAAGCGCAGGTATCGCGGTTGGAAAAGGCGGCGATCCAGCAGATGAAAAGGCACGTCCGACCGTGAACTAGAAACGTGTAGAAGGTCGCGGACGCCGAAACCGGCGTTCGCGGCTTTACGCGTCCGATGCAAATCCCCCTCGCCGGGCATATAATGGGGTTAGACGACCGACGGGCGGTGGGCGCATTGCGCATTTCCGATTTCCAGGCCAAAGATGTCATCAACATCGTCGACGGCAAAAAACTCGGCCGGGTCGCCGATCTCGAACTGGATCTCCGCCAAGGACGCATCGATTCGATCGTCGTCCCGGCCGGCGGCAAGTTTTTCGGTTGGTTCGGGCATGCGGCCGATCTCGTCATCCCGTGGCGGAACATCGTCAAAATCGGGGCGGACGTCGTGCTGGTCAAGTTCGACCATGTCCGCCGCGGCGAGGAAGACCATGTCGGAGGCGATACTTGAGGGGGCGGGGGACGAGAAGGTGTTCAAACTGGAGGGAGGAAGCGGACGTCCTGCTCTTTTGCGGTTGGCGGGCTGGGAAACGGCGTTCGGGTGCCTGTCCGCGGGTATTTCGACGCGTCTCGGCGGCGTGAGCGAAGGACCTTTTTGTTCGTTGAACGGCGCGTTTCACGTCGGCGACGACCCGCAGCGCGTGTTGGAAAACCGCCGGCGGCTTTGCGAGGCGATCGGCTTGCCGTTTGATGCGTGGACTTGTGCGGAGCAGGTGCACGGCAGCCGCGTGGCGGTCGTCGGGGAAATCGACCGCGGGCGCGGACGGATGCGAAGGGACGACGCGATCGGAGAATACGACGCGATGATCACGAAAACGCCGGGCGTTATGCTGGCAGCTTTTTTTGCGGATTGCGCGCCGATCTGGATGTTCGATCCCGTCGGCGGATCGGCGGGACTCGCGCACGCCGGATGGCGCGGCACCGTCGCCGGCGTGGCCGTGAAAACGCTCGAAGCGATGGTCGAATCGTTCGGCGCGCGTCCGGAAAACGTGCGCGTCGCGATCGGCCCGGCCATCGGCGCCTGCTGCTATACCGTGAACGGATCGGTCGCCGAAAGGGTGGCGGCGTTGTTTGACGAAATCGCGGAGGAAAGCGAAAACGGCGCGATATTTTCCGACATCATGCGCCGAGTGTCTCCGGATGCCGACGTCTGGCGGCTCGATTTGAAAAAATTGAATCGTTTTTTGTTGATAAAAGCAGGAATTTTGTCGGGCCACATCGAAATTAGCGAGTGGTGCACCGGATGCCGGACCGACCTTTGGTATTCGCACCGGCGCGAGGGGGGCCGAACCGGCCGTATGACCGCCTGGATCGCGCTGACGGACAAAACCGGGGGGTCTGGATCATGAATGCGCACGTCGAGATCGCCGAGCTTCAAACACGGCTCGAAGGCGTGGAGGAGCGGATCGCGTCCGCCTGCCGTCGGGCGGGCCGCGACCGGTCGGAAGTCTCGATCGTCGCCGTGACGAAAAACGTTTCGGCGGAAACCGTGCGCGCTCTTCTCGAACTCGGCGTCCGGCACATCGGCGAGAACCGCTGGCAGCAGGCGCGTCCGAAATGGGAGGCGATCGGACGGGAAGCGGTGTGGCATTTCATCGGCCATTTGCAAACGAACAAGGTCAAGGACGTCGTCGGCCGCTTCGCTTACGTGCATTCGCTGGACAGGCTGTCGCTGGCGGAGGAGCTTGAGCGGCGCGCGCGTGCGGCGGGAACGGAAGTGTTCTGTTTCATTCAAGTCAACGTCTCGGGAGAGCCGACGAAGCACGGCTTGGCGCCGGCGGAGGTGGAGCCTTTTTGCCGCCGGATCGCTGCGTTTCCGCATTTGAAACCGATCGGGTTGATGACGATGGCGCCGGCGGTCGCGGACGCGGAGGAGGCGCGACCGGTTTTTCGGAGGCTTCGCGAATTGCGCGACGAGCTTAACGCATGCGGGGTGTTGCCGCAGCCGCTTCGAGAATTGTCGATGGGCATGTCGAACGATTTTGAGGTCGCCGTGGAGGAAGGGGCGACGTGGGTACGGCTCGGCACCGTCTTGGTCGGGCGGTCGTCGACGCTGGAGCCGGTATCCAGCGAATCCGGGAGGGAATGACGGTGGGATGGATCAGCCGTTTCATGAATCTAGTGGGCATCTATGACGAGAACGACCTGGACGAGCGCGAACGCGGGGGGACGGACGCCGAAGAGCCGGAACTCTCCGCGACGGAATGGCGGCGGACGTCGCGCGGGCATATCGTCAGCATACACGCGCAGAAAAACGTCCGCGTCATCCTGAGCGAACCGCGGTCGTACGACGAAGTGCAGGAAATTGCGGACCACTTGCGCTTCCGCCGACCGGTCGTCGTCAATCTTCAGCGCGTCAGGCCCGATCAAGCCGTCCGCATCGTTGATTTTTTGAGCGGAACGGTATATGCTTTGAACGGCGGCATTTCGAAGATCGGCCCGAACATTTTTCTCTGCACGCCGGACACGGTCGAAATCCAGGGGGCGATCACGGAAATGCTCGACGAAGAGCCGGAGTACGACAGATCGAGGTGACCGGGTTGGAATCCCAGCTGTTGGGCCTGATCGACCTGTTGGAGCTCATTTATCGATACGCGATCATTATCTATATTTTGATGTCGTGGATTCCGGCGGCTCGCGACAGCGTCGTCGGGGAATGGCTCGGCCGGTTGGTGGAACCTTATCTCGCGCCGTTTCGGCGCATCATCCCGCCGATCGGCGGGATGATCGACATTTCGCCGATCGTTGCACTTTTTGCGCTTTACTTTCTTGCTTATGGGTTAAAAGAAGTCGTCGCCTTTCTGATACCGGGAGGGCAGACGTAAACATCCGAAGCGACGCCGAGAAGGAGGGGCCGTTATGCCGCTGACGCCGCTTGATATTCAGAACAAGGAGTTCAGCCGACGTCTTCGCGGATACGACGAGGACGAAGTCGACGATTTTCTCAACCAGATCATTAAAGATTACGAAATGCTCATCCGCGAAAACAAGGAACTGCAGAACCAGGTCGCCATGCTGCAGGAGCGTCTGAATCATTTCGCCAACCTGGAGGAGACGCTCAGCAAGACGATTATCGTCGCACAGGAGGCGGCGGACGAGCTGAAGGCCAACGCCAAGAAAGAGGCGCAGCTTATCCTGAAGGAAGCGGAGAAAAACGCCGATCGCATCATCAACGAGTCGTTGGCGAAGTCGCGCAAAATCGCGCTCGAAATTGAGGAATTGAAAAAACAGGCCGCCATTTTCCGCGTCCGTTTCAAAGCGTTGCTCGACGCACAGGCCGAACTGCTGAACAGCGAAAGCTGGGAAGAGCTCGAAAATTTCAAGCTGACCGGCGAGGCGGCCGCTGCGCTCAATCGGGAATAAAATCTCAATCGGGAATAAAATAAAGTTCAAAGCGATGACCGGGAAGAGTAGATCGGGACGGAAAATGAAAGCGAGCCGGGGATGGTGAAAGCCCGGTTTTTCCGCCGGTCGAAAATCCCCCGGGAGCGTTCTTTCGAAACGCCGCAAGGCGAAAAGTAGGGAGAACCGGCAGACCCCGTTATCGGTCGTGAAAGCGCCGGCGGCGGACGATTGCGCCGTCTGCCCCGGAAAAAGGGTGGTACCGCGGGTATGTACATCCCGCCCCTTGTGGGGCGGGTTTTTTGTTGTCGAGGAGGGGACTTCCATGTCTGTTGATTACGACAGGACGCTGAATCTGCCGCAAACCGAATTTCCGATGCGCGGCCGGCTTCCGGAGGCGGAGCCGAAGCTGCAGGCGTGGTGGGAAGAGATCGCGCTGTACGACCGCATCCGGGCCGCGCGGCGGGGTGCGCCCAAATTCGTACTTCACGATGGCCCGCCTTACGCCAACGGCGACATTCATATCGGCCATGCATTGAACAAAATCCTGAAAGACTTTATCGTCCGCTTCAAAACGATGCAGGGGTTCGACGCGCCGTTCGTGCCGGGGTGGGATACGCACGGCCTGCCGATCGAGCAGGCGATCGCCAACAGCGGCAAGGCGGACCGCAAAAAGATGGGCGTGATCGAGTTCCGCGACGTGTGCAAATCGTACGCCCTGGAATGGGTCGAACGGCAAAAGGTTCAGTTCAAGCGGCTCGGCGTGCTCGGCGACTGGGAGCGGCCTTACCTGACGCTCGATCCGAAATACGAAGCGCGGCAAATCCGGGTGTTCGGCGAAATGGCGCGCAAAGGCTACATTTACCGCGGGCTGAAGCCGGTCTACTGGTCGCCGTCTTCGGAAAGCGCGCTCGCGGAAGCCGAGATCGAGTACCGCGACAAGGAATCGCCGTCGATCTACGTCGTCTTTCCGGTCAAAGACGGCAAGGGCGTTCTGCCCGACGACGCCGGCGTCGTGATCTGGACGACGACGCCGTGGACGCTGCCGGCCAATCTCGGCATCAGCGTCCATCCCGATTACGATTACGCCGTGGTCGAAGCAGGCGGCCGCCTCTACGTCGTCGCCGAGGAGCGGCTGCGGGCGGTCGCGGAAGCCGTGGGATGGGGCGAAGGGCAATTCCGCGTCGTCGCGAAACGGCGCGGCGCGGAGCTGGACCGCGTCGTCTGCCGGCATCCGTTTTACGACCGCGATTCGCTCGTTATGGTCGGCGACCACGTGACGATGGACGCCGGCACGGGGTGCGTCCACACCGCGCCGGGTCACGGCGAGGAAGACTTTCTGATCGGCCAGCGCTACGGCCTGGGCGTGCTCTGTCCCGTCGACGAACAGGGACGGATGACGGCGGAGGCGCCCGGGTTCGAGGGCCTGTTTTATGAAAAGGCGAACGGTCCGATCATCGAGCGGCTGGCCGCCGAAGGCCTGTTGTTGGCGCGCGGCACGATCCGCCACCAGTATCCGCACGACTGGCGAACGAAAAAGCCGGTTATTTTCCGCGCAACCGAACAATGGTTCGCCTCGGTCGAGGCTTTTCGCTCGGCGATGCTCGAAGAAATCCGCCGCATCCGCTGGACGCCGGAATGGGGCGAAATCCGGATGCACAACATGATCGCCGAGCGCGGCGACTGGTGCATTTCGCGCCAGCGCGCCTGGGGGGTGCCGATTCCGATCGTCTATTGCCTCGGCTGCGGCCGGCCGCTCGTCAGCCGGGACGTGATCGAACACGTCGCGGCGATCGTCGAGCGGGAAGGATCGAACGCCTGGTTCGAACGGCCGGAAAGCGAGCTCGTCCCTCCGGGAACGAGCTGTCCGCATTGCGGCGGCACGGCGTTCCGCAAGGAAACAGACATTATGGACGTCTGGTTCGATTCCGGCTCGAGCCATTACGCCGTGCTCGACGGACGCGACGATTTGAAATGGCCGGCCGATCTGTATCTGGAAGGTTCCGACCAATACCGCGGCTGGTTCAACTCGTCGCTGATCACGGCCGTCGCGGTCAAGGGCCGTGCGCCGTACGAGGGCATTCTCAGCCACGGCTTCACGCTCGACGGTGAAGGGCGGAAAATGTCCAAGTCGCTCGGCAATACCGTCGATCCGAACGAGGTGTGCGGCAAGCTCGGCGCGGACATTTTGCGGCTGTGGGTCGCTTCGGTCGATTACCGTTCGGACGTCCGCATCTCCAACGACATTTTGGCGCAAATTACGGAAGTGTATCGGAAAATCCGCAACACGCTGCGGTTTTTCCTCGCAAATCTCGGCGATTTCAACCCGCGGCGCGACCGGTTGCCGTACGGCGATTTACCGGAGCTCGACCGGTTCGCCCTGGCGCGGCTCGCCCGGGTCATCGAGCGGGTGCTGACGGCGTACGACCGCTACGAGTTCCATCTCGTCTACCAGACGATTCATCATTTTTGCGCGGTCGACATGAGTTCGTTTTATCTCGACGTCGCCAAGGACCGGTTGTACGTCAGCCTGCCGTCGGATCCGGCCCGGCGGGCGTGCCAGACCGTTCTTTAT
This sequence comes from Candidatus Reconcilbacillus cellulovorans, assembly GCA_002507565.1. Classification (GTDB taxonomy): domain Bacteria; phylum Bacillota; class Bacilli; order Paenibacillales; family Reconciliibacillaceae; genus Reconciliibacillus; species Reconciliibacillus cellulovorans. The sequence goes on along the minus strand of MOXJ01000001.1, from coordinate 187,189 downwards.
GAGGCGCTTGTCGCTGTTACGAAGTTGATCGCACCGATTTTACCGCATACGGCGGAAGAAGTATGGAAATATGTTCCGGAGGCGGACGCCGAAAGCGTGCATTTGACGCTGTTTCCCTCCGCACGCCCGGAATGGACGGACGATGCGCTTGAACGGCGTTGGGAAGCGTTTCTCGACGTCCGCGACGAAATTTACAAGGCGCTGGAGGCGGCGCGAAAGGCGAAGACGATCGGGCATTCGCTCGGCGCGCGCGTCGATCTGTATCCCGAACGCGGCGTCGCGGAGCTATTGGCTTCGTTCGATCGTCTGGACCAGCTTTTGATCGTCTCTCGTGTCGTGCTGCACGGTCCGGACGAGCCGATTCCGCAGGAGGCTGAGCGGCTGCGCGGAATTGCCGTCGCCGTCCGGCCCGCCGAGGGCGAAAAGTGCGCACGCTGCTGGGTCGTGACGCCCGACGTCGGGCGAGATCCGGCTCATCCCGATCTTTGTCCGCGGTGCGCGGCGATCGTGTCCGCCTTCGTCTGAAGCGGAGGGATGTCGGATGACGGATTCGGACCGGCTCGAGGCGATCGAACGCCGATTGGCCGAGCTCGTCCAAAAGTTGGAAGCTTCGCGCGTCGCGGAATACGTGGCGTTGATGGAGCGGCCGCGGACGCTGATTCTGAACAGTTTCTACGGCGGGGTCGCCCGCGGTGTCGGCATCGCGATCGGCGTGTCGCTGGTGACGGCGGTCGTGCTGCGCGTGCTGCACGCGCTCGGCGCGCTCAATCTGCCGGTTATCGGCGACTGGATCGCGGACATCGTCCGGATCGTGGAGCGCAATCTGGAATCCGACGGCCGGCTGTACGGCGGCTGACCGGCAGTCGGTTGGCTTTACGACGGCCGGTCGGCTTCTTCCGGCGTCGGATCCGGCTCCAGAAGCCGTTCGCCCTCGCCGGCTTCGAGGTATTCGCGGTATTGCCGGTTGCGCACGATGCGGACGTTGCGCCCGTAAAAGTCGGTTGCGACGAAGCTTTCGATCGGTTCGACGAAGCCGTCGGCGTCGTCGTCGCTAGACGTGCCGCCGTCTTCGCCGTCCGGTCCGGTCGCGGGGCCGCTGGCATTACCCCAATGTTCGACGGTTTGCCAGGCAAAGTCGTCGCGGCTGCGCATGCGGTCTTCTTCCGCCGGCCTGCGGGCGGAGACGAACGCCGCCTCTGCGTGGTCGGCGCATCGGTCCGCGTAAGGGACGGCGAGCAGGCGTTCAAACGGGATCGGCCGGCCGCAGACGTCGCATCGGCCGTACGTGCCATTGTTCATTCCCTCGAGCGCCCGGTCGATCGCTTCACGTTTATACCGTGCGCGTTCGGTCAACGCGACGTCTTTGCCGCGTTCGAACGTCTCGCTGCCGAGGTCGCCGGGATGGTTGTCGTAGGCGGACAGTTCGCCGACCGGTTCGAACATCCGGTCCGACAGTTCGGATCGTTCGGACTCGAGAGCGGTCCGAAGCCGGGCCAGCTGATCTTCGGTGAGATGGCGCATGGCGATCTCCTTTCGTTCGTGTCTGACTGAAACGTAGTTTGTGCGCGGGGCGGCGTTTAAGCCCGAGGGAAATGATGGTTCCGGGAGTGATGCGAGGGTGGGTAGTCGGGCGTTGTTCACACGGCATTCCTTCTATTATGGATTGGCGCTTGTCGTTTTCTTGCTGGATCAGGCGACGAAATGGGCGATCTCGAGCCGCCTGCCGCTTTACGCCGAGCGGCCGGTCATCGACGACTTTTTTTCGATTACTCATTTCCGCAACGCCGGCGCGGCATTCGGCATTTTGCAGAACCAGCGGGCCTTTTTTCTGATCGTGACGGTCGTCGTCGCAACCGGCGTGATCTGGTATTTGGACAAGGCGGTGCGGCGTGGAAGGCGGATGCTGGCCGCCGCGCTCGCGATGTTGCTCGGGGGAGCGGTCGGCAATTTCGTCGATCGGGCGTTGTACGGCGAGGTGGTCGATTTTCTGCAGTTCCGGTTCCGGTTCGAATGGTTCGGCACCCCCGTCGACTATACGTATCCCGTGTTCAATCTGGCGGACAGCGCGATCGTCGTCGGCGTCGGGCTGATTTTGCTCGATTCGCTGCTCGACCGGCGGCGGGAGACCCCGGGCGGACGCGCGTCGCCGAACGGGGAAGGGTCGGCCGTATGAGGGCGGAATCCGATTTTCGCCCGGATCCGACGGAATCGGATGCTGACGGGGACGTCGTATTTCCGGACGACGGGGAAGTGGAACCGGTCGTCTGGACGGCGGACGAAGCCGGTTCGGGCGAGCGTCTCGACAGACTGTTGGCCGAGCGTGTGTGCGCGGGTGTATCGCGCAGCCGGATCCAACAGTGGATACGCGACGGCCGCGTTCTGGTCAACGGTGCGGTCGTTAAGCCGAACTACCGGGTCGCCGCGGGCGATGCGATCGAAATCGCGCCGCCGCCCCCGGAACCGACGGACATCCGACCCGAGCCGATTCCGCTCGACATCGTCTACGAAGACGAGGACGTCGTGGTCGTCGACAAACCGCGCGGGCTCGTCGTTCATCCGGCGCCGGGGCATATGAGCGGCACGCTGGTCAACGCACTGGTGTACCATTGCAAGGATTTGGCCGGCGTCGGAGATGCGCTGCGGCCCGGCCTCGTCCACCGGCTGGACAAGGACACGTCCGGTCTGCTCGTCGTCGCCAAAAACGACCGTGCCTACGCGTCGCTCGTCGCCCAGTGGAAAGCGCGGACGATCGCACGCCGGTACGTCGCGTTGGTCGAAGGCGTCGTCGCACACGATGTCGGTACGATCGACGCGCCGGTCGGGCGCGATCCGCGCGACCGGCTCCGGTTTGCGGTGACGAAGGGCGGGAAGCCAGCTGTGACCCATTTCCGTGTGGCGGAGCGGTTTCGCGCCCACACGATGCTGGAATTGCGGCTGGAGACCGGGCGTACCCACCAGATTCGGGTTCATCTGAAGTATATCGGCCATCCGGTCGTCGGCGATCCGCTGTACGGCCGACCCGGACGGTGGCCGATCGCCGGGCAGGCACTGCACGCGGCGGAACTCGGTTTCGACCATCCGCGCGACGGGCGCCGAATGACGTTCGTCGCGCCGCTGCCGGACGACATGCGGCGTCTCGTCGAGGCGATGCGGTCGGAGTTTTAAAGGTTCGAGGTTCTGTGCTAGACTGGTGGTGTATTCGCAATCTTTGTGACCAGGAGGCGTTCCGTTTTGACTGAACAGCAGCGTTCGTACCGTCTCGAAACGTTGGCCGTCCACGGCGGTCAAGAGCTCGACCCGGCGACGCTTTCGCGCGCGGTGCCGATTTACCAGACGACTTCGTATGGGTTTCGCAGCACGGAGCACGCCGCGAATCTGTTCGCGTTGAGAGAGTTCGGCAACATCTACACGCGCCTGATGAACCCGACGAACGACGTGTTCGAGAAACGGATGGCCGCCCTCGAAGGCGGCGTCGGAGCGCTCGCGACGTCGTCCGGCCAGGCGGCGATCACGTTCGCCGTGCTGAACATCGCGGGGGCGGGAGACGAGATCGTCTCGGCGTCGAGTCTCTACGGCGGTACCTACAACCTGTTCAACATCACGCTGCCGAAAATCGGCATTCGCGTCCGCTTCGTCGATCCGTCCGACCCGGAGCATTTCCGCAAGGCGATCACGGACCGGACCAAGGCGCTGTATCTCGAATCCGTCGGCAATCCGAAGCTCGACGTGCCCGACATCGCGGCGATCGCCGACGTGGCGCACGAGCACGGCATTCCGCTGATCGTCGACAACACGCTTCCGAGCCCGTATCTGCTCCGGCCGATCGAGCACGGCGCCGACATCGTCGTTCATTCGGCGACCAAGTTCATCGGCGGTCACGGGACGTCGATCGGCGGCGTCATCGTCGACGGCGGCCGGTTCGACTGGAAAGCGAGCGGGAAGTTTCCCGGTTTTACGGAGCCGGACCCGAGCTATCACGGGCTTGTCTATTGGGATGCGTTCGGGCCGCTGTCGTTCATCGTCAAGGCGCGGGTACAGCTGGCGCGCGACATCGGCGCTTGCTTGTCGCCGTTCAACGCGTTTTTGTTTTTGCAGGGGCTGGAGACACTGCACCTGCGCATGCAGCGGCACAGCGAGAATGCGTTGGCGGTCGCCAAGTTCCTGAAAAGCCATCCGGCGGTCGAGTGGGTAAGATATCCCGGGTTGGAAGACGATCCTTCGTACGAAATGGCGCGAAAATATATGCCGAAAGGGCAGGGGGCGATTCTGACCTTCGGCATCAGAGGCGGGTATGAAGCCGGCCGGCGGCTGATCGACAGCGTCAAACTGTTTTCGCATCTGGCGAACGTCGGCGACAGCAAGTCGCTCATCATTCATCCGGCCAGCACGACGCACAGCCAACTGGAGGGAGAGGAGCTTTTGTCGACGGGCGTCACGCCGGAGATGGTCCGACTGTCGGTCGGCACCGAGGCGATCGAGGATATTCTGGAAGATCTCGATCAGGCGATCCGCGCAAGCCAAAGGTGAGCCCGGTTTTTTGTTCGGGCGGGCATGAGCCGGACCGTCGGCAGGGTCGTTATCAATGAAGCGGCGCGGTGCAAAGTCCGATCGGCGCCTTTCGGTCGCGGCCCGCATCATGCGGGTTATACCGGAGGAAAGCCGACCGGACTTTTTCGTCGGTACGGCGGCAAATGAATTGCCTAATTTTTTCCATAAAATTCAAGAAATAAACATTAAAAAACTACTGCTCGAATCTATATTTTTTCGAGTGACGTCGGACGCGATTTCTTTACAATCAAAATTGAAGCCGCTTTCATTTCGGTTTCGAAAAGGAGTGTGGTTGCACAAAGGAAGAATGGCGCGCACTGAAAAACGGCAAACAGTTTACGGTAAACGGTTGTTAAGGTCGACACTGAATCTTGAAAATTAAAAAAAGAAAGGAGAAGAGAACTATGAAAAACAGAAAAAGATGGTTATTCCTGACGTCTTGCGCGTTGCTTTTGCTTGCACTACCCGCTCTTACCGCGCAAGCCGCCTTGACGCTGACCAGCAACGCGACCGGTACGTATGACGGCTGGGACTATGAATTCTGGAAGGACAGCGGCGGCTCCGGCACGATGACGCTCAACGGCGGCGGTACGTTCAGCGCGCAGTGGAGCGGCATCAACAACATTTTGTTCCGGATGGGCAAAAAGTTCGACTCGACGAAAACGCACCAGCAAATCGGTACGATCGTGGACACGTACAGCGCTTCGTATTCGCCGAACGGCAACTCGTATCTAGCGATTTACGGCTGGACGGTCGACCCGCTCGTCGAATATTACATCGTCGACAGCTGGGGCAACTGGCGTCCGCCGGGCGCATCGCCCATCGGTTCGATTTCGATCGACGGCGGCACGTACGACATTTATCGCACGACGCGCGTCAACCAGCCGTCCATTAGAGGAACGGCGACGTTCGACCAATACTGGAGCGTCCGTACGTCGAAGCGGACGAGCGGCACGATCTCGGTCAGCCAACATTTCAACAAATGGGAAAGCTTAGGACTTAGAATGGGCAAAATGTACGAAGTCGCGCTTCTGGTCGAAGGCTATCAGAGCAGCGGCAGCGCAAGCATCACCTGCCATACCCTGACCATCAACGGCACGCCGGTCGGCAACGGGACAGGCAGCTGCGGCGGTTCTGGCGGCGGCGGCACGTCGACGATTGTCCAAGCCGAAAATATGACCAAAGGCGGCCAGTACACCTCGAACATCACCTCGCCGTTTAACGGTGTCGCGCTGTATGCGAATAACGACCGAGTCTACTACACGCAATATTTCTCGACCGGCACGCACAGCTTCTCACTGCGCGGGGCGTCGAGCAACAACAACATGGCGAGAGTCGACCTGAGAATCGGCGGCCAAACGAAAGGCACCTTCTACTTCGGAGGGCCCTATCCGGCGGTCTATACGCTGAACAACATCAGCCACGGCACCGGCAATCAGACGGTCGAGCTCATCGTGACGGCCGACAACGGCACATGGGACGCCTATATCGATTACCTGGAAATCAGATAAAATTCTCCACGCACGCATGAACACCCAAGACGGCCTCCCGACTCGCCAAAAGGTGAATCGGGAGGCCGTTTTTCGTAGCGGGATCTTGACAATCCGCGGCGGACGTGTCATACTGTCGATAACCGGATAGCGCCTTTAAATCAGTCCCGAGAGGCTGGTAAGGTCACGGCATTTCAGCATCACGGATCGCCGACACTCGCATTCGAGCAACCGAAGAAGGGCCGGCGGGAACGTTTTTCGACGCCGACAGTCCGCCGGATAGCCGCGACGTGCCGACGACAGACCCCCTGCCTGCGGGCGGGGGATTTTTTTGTGCGCGTAACCGAATACGCGTAAACCAATAAACGTAAAACGAATAAAACCGTATGAGCGAAAGGAGACTGACGATGACGCCGGAACGAGCGGAATTCTCCTTAAGGCGCGTCATCATGGACGAGGCGGCCATCCGACGGGCGTTGACGCGCATCGCGCACGAAATTCTCGAACGAAACAAAGGCATTGCCGATTGCGTGTTCGTCGGCATCCGCACGCGGGGCGTTCATCTCGCTCGCCGGGTGGCGCAACGGATTCTCGACATCGAAAAAGAGCCGGTGCCTGTAGCCGAACTTGACGTCAGCGACTATCGCGACGACCGGCGGGAAAAGACGACGGTCCGGCGCGGAACTAGGGCGGACGAGTCACCGGCTTTTTCCGGCGAAAGCGAGATCGCCGGCCGCGTCGTCGTCCTGTTCGACGACGTTCTTTACACCGGCCGTACGGTTCGGGCCGCGATGGACGCCGTGATCGACGTCGGACGACCGCGGATGATCCAGCTTGCGGTCCTGATCGACCGCGGGCATCGTGAGTTGCCGATTCGCCCGGACTTCGTCGGCAAAAACGTGCCGACCGCCAAAACGGAGTCGATCGAAGTCCGTCTGACCGAAGTCGACGGCGTGGACGAAGTCGTCATCCTGCAGCGAAAGGAGACATCGGAATGAAGGGAACGATCACCGGCATGAACCGCCATCTGCTCGGTTTGAAGGAAATCGACGCGAACGACATCCTGTCGATTCTTGACCGCGCCGCCTACTGGGAACAGGCGTCTCGGCGCTCCGACGTGCTGGAAGGAAAATTCGTCGCCAATCTGTTCTTCGAAAAAAGCACGCGCACCCGCTTTTCTTTCGAGATAGCCGAACGGCGCCTCGGCGCCGTACCGCTGGCGTTTTCCGCCGAGATAAGCAGCGTCGGCAAGGGGGAATCCGTCTACGACACGTTGAAAACATTCGAGGCGCTCGGCGTCGACGCGGCGGTCGTCCGACTGCCGTGGTCCGGCCTGCTTGCCGAGATCGCCGGCCGAATTCGCTATCCGATCGTCAATGCCGGCGACGGCGTCAACGAACATCCGACACAGGCGCTGCTCGACATTTATACGATCCGTCGGCATTTCGGCGAAGTGCGCGGGCTGACGGTGGCGATGATCGGCGATATTCGCCACAGCCGCGTCGCCCGGTCGAACCTGTGGGGGCTGACGAAGCTCGGCGCCAAAGTTCTGTTCTGCGCGCCGCCGAACATGCGCGCCGACGAACTGGCGGAATTCGCGCCGTACGTTCCGATCGAGGAAGCGTTGCGTGCCGACGTCGTTATGGCGCTGCGCGTCCAGTTCGAACGGCATGAAGGGCGGCTGGTGCAGTCGCCGGAAGAATACCGGTCGGCTTACGGCCTGACGGAAGAACGCGTCTCCGCGATGGCGCCGCATGCCATCGTCATGCATCCCGGCCCGGTCAATCGAAACGTGGAGATCGACGATGCGGTCGTCGAGCATCCGCGGTCGAAAATTTTCGCCCAGATGGCAGCCGGCGTGCCGGTGCGGATGGCCGTGCTGGAGCGCGCGCTCGCGTGACGGAGGGATGCGGCGGATGCGGTGCTGGATTGTCAACGCGAACGTCTGGGACGACGGCCTCGGCCGGCCGGTCCCTAAGCACGTCCTCGTCGAGGGCGAACGGATCGCGGACGTGGTGGACGGGAGCGCGTCCGTCGATGTCGGCGGTTGTGAAGTTTTTGATGCTCGTGGAAGGCTGCTGTCCGCGGGATTCGTCGACTTGCACGCGCATTTGCGGGAACCCGGCCAAGAATATAAGGAAACGATCGCGACGGCGACGGCGGCTGCGGCTTGCGGCGGGTTCACGACGGTTGCGGCGATGCCGAACACGCGCCCGCCCGTCGATTCGCCGGAATTGGTGCGCGACGTGTTGAGCCGGGCCGCGCGAAGCGGCGCCGTCCGCGTGATGACGTACGCCTGCATCACCCGTCGGCAGGAAGGGCGTGAACTGACCGATTTTGCGGCGCTGAAGGAAGCCGGCGCGATCGGGTTTACGGACGACGGTTTCGGCGTTCAGGATGCCGCGCTGATGAAAGAGGCGATGCGCCGCGCGGCAGCACTCGGTCTTCCCATCGTCGCGCATTGCGAGGATCGGTCTCTGGCCGCCGGCGGGGTCGTCGCCGACGGCGAATTCGCGCGGCGGTTCGGGTTGCCCGTCATCCCGAACGAGGCGGAGGCCGTCCACATTGCGCGCGACGTCGTCCTGGCCGAAGCGACGGGCGTTCATTATCACGTCTGCCACGTCAGCACCGAAACATCCGTCAGGCTAATCCGCGACGCCAAGCGGGCGGGCATCCGCGTGACGGCGGAAGTATGCCCACACCACCTGGTACTGTCGGAAGAAGACATTCCGGGTCCGGACGCCGACTGGAAAATGAACCCTCCGCTGCGCTCCCGCCGCGATGTGGAAGCATGCGTGCGCGGGCTAGAAGACGGAACGATCGATTTCATCGCGACAGACCACGCCCCTCACAGTCCGGAGGAAAAGGCAAAAGGCATGCGCGAGGCGCCGTTCGGCATCGTCGGCTTCGAAACCGCGTTTCCGCTTCTCTACACGCGGTTCGTCCTAACGGGGCGGTGGACGCTCGGATTTCTGCTATCGCGGCTTTCGACGGCGCCGGCATCCGCGTTCGGGCTCGGGCAGGGACGGCTGGAGCCGGGGTACCCGGCCGATCTGACGCTGATCGACCTCGACGTCGAACGGACCGTCGATCCCGGCCGATTCCGATCGAAAGGCCGCAATACTCCGTTTGCCGGCTGGGCGTTGCGGGGCTGGCCGGTTTGGACGATGGTCGCCGGCCGTGTCGTCTGGTCCGAAGATTCAGGCCCTTGATGACCGCGTACTATACCGTTTCGCAAGCATCGTTCGCATCCCCGCATACGTTGAAAGGAGTTGACGATCATGCAGGCGATGTTGCTTCTTGAAGACGGCACGTTGTTCGTCGGCAGCGCGTTCGGCGCCCGTGCGGACAAGGTGGGAGAAGTCGTCTTCAATACCGGGATGACCGGCTACCAGGAACTGCTGACCGACCCGTCGTATTGCGGCCAGATCGTCGTGATGACGTATCCGCTGATCGGCAACTACGGCGTCGCCCGCGACGATTTCGAGGCGGTGCGGCCTTACGCCTATGGGTTCGCCGTCCGCGAGCATGAGCAGGCGCCGAGCAACTGGCGCGCCGAATTCACGGTCGACGACATGCTCAAAGAATTCGGCATTCCAGGCATCAGCGGCATCGACACGCGCATGTTGACGCGCAAGCTGCGCCATCACGGCGTCATGAAAGGCGTTCTGTCGACGACCGGCAAATCGCTTGAAGAGCTGCGGGAGATGCTGGCGTCGACACCGCTTCCGCGCGATCAGGTGGCGCAGGTGTCGACGCGCGGCGTGTTCTCAGTGCCCGCCCGCCAGGGAGCGCTCCGGATCGTGCTCGTCGATTACGGCGCCAAAAGCGGCATTTTGCGCGACCTCGTCGCTCGCGGCTGCGAAGTCGTCGTCGTGCCGCACGACGCGACGGCCGATCAGATCCGGCGGCTGTCGCCCGACGGCATCGTCCTGTCGAACGGTCCGGGAGACCCGAAAGACGTGCCGTACGCCGTCGAGACGATCCGCGGCCTTGTCGAACATTATCCGCTGTTCGGCATCTGTTTCGGCCACCAGCTGTTCGCCTTGGCGTGCGGCGCCGACACGGCCAAACTGAAATTCGGCCATCGCGGCGGCAACCATCCCGTACGTGAGCTGAAGACGAATCGCTGCTACATCACTTCGCAAAACCACGGCTACGTCGTGACGGAAGAGTCGATCGCCGGTACGGAACTGGAGATTACGCACCTGAACAACAACGACGGCACGATCGAAGGTTTGCGGCACAAGCGGCTGCCCGCCTTCTCGGTCCAGTACCATCCGGAGGCGTCGCCGGGACCGCACGATTCCGGCTACTTGTTCGACGAATTTCTCGAACTGGTCCGACGGGTGAAGGCCGAGCGTCGGGCGGAACCGAGCCAGGCGCGTTTTGCGGCCGGCCTGGCGCGGTCCGGTTCGGCGGAAGCGCCGCGGAAGGAGGATTTGCTCTATGCCCAAAAATAAAGATTTGCGCAAAATTCTCGTCATCGGCTCCGGGCCGATCGTCATCGGCCAGGCCGCCGAATTCGACTATGCAGGCACGCAGGCTTGCCAGGCGCTCAAGGAGGAAGGGCTGGAAGTCGTCTTGATCAACAGCAACCCGGCGACGATCATGACCGACACGAACATGGCGGACAAGGTGTATCTCGAGCCGCTTTCGTTCGAATTCGTCGCTCAGATCGTCCGGCAGGAGCGTCCGGACGGCATTTTGCCGACGCTCGGCGGGCAGACCGGCCTGAACATGGCCGTCAAACTGGCTAAAGCCGGCGTACTCGAACAGGAAAACGTCCGGCTGCTCGGCACGCAGCTGTCCTCGATCGAGCGGGCCGAAGACCGCGAGCAATTCCGTGCGCTCATGCGCGAACTCGGCGAACCGGTTCCGGAAAGCGCGATCGTCACGAGCGTCGAGGAAGCCGTCGCGTTTGCGGATGAAATCGGCTACCCGGTTATCGTGCGGCCGGCCTACACGCTCGGCGGCACCGGCGGCGGCATCGGCCGAAACGAGGAAGAACTGCGCGAGATCGTCTCTGCCGGCCTGCGCTATAGCCCGATCGGCCAGTGCCTGATCGAAAAGAGCATCGCCGGCATGAAAGAGATCGAATACGAAGTGATGCGCGACGCCAACGACAACTGCATCGTCGTCTGCAACATGGAAAACATCGACCCGGTCGGCATCCATACCGGCGACAGCATCGTCGTCGCGCCGAGCCAGACGCTGTCGGACCGCGAGTACCAGATGCTGCGGTCGGCGTCGCTAAAAATCATTCGCGCGCTCAAGATCGAGGGCGGCTGCAACATCCAGTTCGCGCTCGATCCGCACAGCTATCAGTATTACGTTATCGAAGTCAACCCGCGGGTGAGCCGCTCGTCCGCCCTGGCGTCGAAGGCGACCGGTTATCCGATTGCGAGGGTGGCGGCGAAAATAGCGATCGGCTACACGTTGGACGAGCTCGTCAACCCGGTCACGGGGCAGACGTATGCCTGCTTTGAGCCAGCACTCGACTATGTCGTCACGAAAATTCCGCGCTGGCCGTTCGACAAGTTTTCCACGGCCAACCGGAAGCTCGGCACGCAGATGAAAGCCACCGGCGAAGTGATGGCGATCGGCCGCACGTTCGAGGAATCGCTGCACAAGGCGATCCGGTCGCTGGAGACCGGCGCGCACCGGCTCTGGCTTCCCGGTCTCGCCGAACTGGACGAGGAGACGCTGGCGGAGCGTCTGGAAAAGGCGGACGACGAACGGCTGTTCCTCGTCGCCGAGGCGTTCCGGCGCGGATACGACCTGGAATGGGTACGCGAGCGGACGAAGATCGACTGGTGGTTTTTGAACAAAATCCGCGGCCTCGTCGAATTCGAACAACGGCTGAAAGAAGGCGCGCTGACATCGGAAAGACTGCTCGAGGCTAAACGCAAGGGTTTTTCCGACCGCGCGATCGCCGAACTGCGCCGGGAAGCGGGGCTCGGTCCGGCGACGGAGGCCGAAGTACGCAACTTGCGGCTGGAGTACGGCATCCGGCCGGTCTACAAAATGGTCGACACATGTGCCGCGGAGTTCGAGGCGTCGACGCCGTACTATTACTCGACGTACGAAACCGAAAACGAATCCTTGCCCGGCGACAGACCGAAAGTGCTCGTCATCGGCTCCGGGCCGATCCGGATCGGTCAGGGCATCGAGTTCGACTATTCGACGGTCCACGCCGTCTGGGCGATCCGCAAGGCCGGCTACGAAGCGGTCATCATCAACAACAATCCGGAAACGGTATCAACGGATTTCAATACGTCCGACCGGCTGTATTTCGAACCGCTGTTCTTTGAGGACGTGATGAACGTCATCGAGCTGGAGAAGCCGATCGGCGTCATCGTCCAGTTCGGCGGTCAGACGGCGATCAATCTGGCCGGGCCGCTGGCGCGCGCCGGCGTCCGCATCCTCGGCAGCAGCCTGGAGAGTATCGACACGGCCGAAGATCGCCGCAAGTTCGAGGCGCTGTTGCGCGAGCTCGGCATTCCCCAGCCGCCGGGCGGCACGGTGACCAGCGTGGACGAAGCGGTCGGCCTGGCGCGCCGGCTCGGCTATCCCATCCTCGTGCGCCCGTCCTACGTCCTCGGCGGCCGTGCGATGGAAATCGTCTATTCCGACGACGAGTTACTTGAATATATGGCCGAAGCAGTGAAGGTCAATCCCGAACATCCTGTGTTGATCGACCGCTACATGCAAGGCAAGGAGGCGGAAGTCGACGCGATTTCCGACGGAGAAACCGTCCTCATTCCCGGCATCATGGAACACGTCGAGCGCGCCGGCGTCCATTCCGGCGACTCGATCGCGGTGTACCCGCCGCAGACGCTGTCCGAAGACGTCAAGCGGCAAATCGTCGACATCACGGTCCGGATCGCGCGGGCGCTCAAGGTTGTCGGTCTCGTCAACATCCAGTTCGTCGTCTCCGACGAAAAAGTGTACGTCCTTGAGGTTAATCCGCGTGCGTCGCGAACGGTGCCGTTTTTGAGCAAGGTGACCGGCATCCCGATGGCCAACGTGGCGACGCGCGTCATTCTCGGCGAAAAACTGGCCGATCTCGGCTATTCGACCGGTCTTTGGCCGGAAGACGAGTTCGTGTCCGTGAAAGTACCGGTGTTTTCGTTCGCCAAGTTGCGCCGCGTCGATCCGACGCTCGCGCCCGAAATGAAGTCGACCGGCGAAGTGATGGGCCGCGACCGCCAGTTCGCCAAGGCGCTCTATAAGGGGCTTGTGGCGGCCGGCATGAACATTCCGCGCTCCGGCGCGATCATTTGCACGGTCGCTGACAAAGACAAACCGGAAGCCGTCGAGCTGATGCGCGGTTTCCACGAGCTCGGTTACCGAATTCTGGCGACGTCCGGCACGGCCGAAGCGCTTAAAAAAGCCGGCGTCCCGGTAACCGTCGTCCGCAAGCTGAGCGAAGGTTCGCCGAACATCGTCGATTTGATCCGCAGCGGTCAGGCGCAGTTCGTCGTCAACACGCTGACGAAAGGCAAGACGCCGGCCCGGGACGGGTTCCGCATCCGCCGCGAGGCCGTCGAGCACGGCATCGTCTGCCTGACGTCGCTCGACACGGCGAGAGCGATGCTCGGCATGCTGCAGACGCTGTCGTTCACCTCGCAGCCGATGCCGGTCGCCGAGGCGACGCTGCGATGAAAACCGCGGGAGAGCTGACGGAAATGGCGGCGTGGGCCGAGCGGATCATCGTGGCATTGGACACGCCGGATTTGCGGGAAGTCGAGCGGCTGTGCGACGCGCTGGGCGACGTGCCGTGCTGGATGAAAGTCGGCATGGAACTTTTCTATGCGGTCGGTCCGAACGCGGTCGAGCTCCTGAAAAAGCGCGGCCGCCGCGTCTTCGTCGACTTAAAACTGCACGACATCCCGAACACGGTCCGCGGCGGTATCGCGAGTCTCGTGCGGTGCGGCGCAGACATGCTGAACGTGCACGCGACGGGCGGCGTCCGGATGCTGGAAGCCGCCCGAGAGGCGGTCGAGCGGGCAGCGGGATCGGCGCCGTCCACCGTCCGTCCGCTGCTGGTCGCCGTCACGGTTTTGACGAGCCTCGACCGCGACGCCGTCAACCGCGAGCTCGGCATTCCCGGCGACGTCGCAGAAACGGCGGTTCGTTTCGCAAAAATGGCGCGCGAAGCCGGCCTCGACGGCGTCGTCGCCTCGACGGCCGAAGTCCGCGCGGTCAAGGAAGCGTGCGGCCGGTCGTTTCTGACCGTCGTCCCCGGGCTCCGCCCTGCGGGGGCGGCGCCGGACGACCAGACGCGGCGCGCCTCGCCGGAAGAAGCGGCGGCCGCGGGAGCCGATTATCTGGTGATCGGCAGGCCGATCACCCGCGCGCCCGATCCGCGGCGGGCGCTGGAAAACGTCCTGACGTCGCTCTCGGCGGCGGTCCCGATCCGATCGGAGGAGGAGTCGAAAACATGAACATCTCCCGCAACATCGCGCGCGCCTTGCTCGACATCGGCGCCGTGCTGCTTCGGCCCGACGAGCCGTTCGTCTGGACCTCCGGGCTGAAATCGCCGATTTATTGCGACAACCGGCTGACGTTGTCCTATCCGCACGTCCGGCGCATGATCGCGGACGGATTCGTCGCGGCGATCCGCCGGGAATTCGCGGAAGCCGACGCTTTGGCCGGCGTCGCCACCGGCGGCATCGCGCACACCGCCCTGGTCGCCGACCGGCTCGATCTGCCGATGGTGTACGTGCGCGACAAGGCCAAGGGTCACGGCCGGCAAAACGTGATCGAAGGCGCGCTCTTTTCCGGCCAGCGGGTGGTCGTGATCGAAGATCTCGTTTCCACCGGCGGCAGTTCGCTCAAGGCGGTCGAAGCCGTTCGCGGCGCCGGCGCCTGCGTGCTCGGGGTGGTGGCCGTGTTCACGTACGGTTTCGAGGTAGCTGCACGGGCTTTCGCGGAATCCGGCGTGCGCTTGCGCGCGCTGTGCGATTATCCGACGCTCATCGAAGTCGCGCGGGAAGAAAACCGCATTTCCCTTAGCCAGCTCGAGGCGCTGCGCGCGTGGCGAGAAAACCCGGAAGCGTATGGCGGAAACTCTCGCATCAACAAGCCGGGGTCGGCTTAACATCGGCTCGTCTACATTTTCGCGGGCGACGGCGTCGGCGCAACGACGCTTTCCCGACAGCCAAAAAGAAGTAAAAAGAAGAGAAAAGGCGATAACAATCCAATATCTTTCCTCATCCGAATATAAAATCACCGCCCAAGAGTACACACATTTAACCGTGTATTCAGATCCTCCTAATTAATTTACCATGAAGAAGAAAGCATTGTCAAGACAGAGTAAAAATCGCGATAAGCCCAACGGAATGAAAAAACCCCCATCGTGTGATGGGGGTTTCCGGCAACTTACGAAGCATGTTCCTCATGAATCCCGTTTTCTTCCTCGTCGCGGTGGCGATGCGCGATCCGGCTCGCGGCCGACGCGGCGAGACCGGCGACGAGGTCGTCCAGAAACGTGTGGACTCCTTTGCCGAGTTTCGTGTCGAGCTTGCGGATGACGCCGATCTTGTGCTTGTCGAGATGGCCGAACGTCGTCACTGCGATGCTGCCGTAGCCGAGTACCGAACCGAGCGCCAACGTCTCGTCGCAGCCGAACAGGCTCTCGTCGGTTTCAACCAAAGTTTGGAGAGGCTCGGACAGCATTTTCCGCTCCGCGAGCTGGTCGAGCTCGATGCCGACGAGCAGCGCGTGCTGGACCTCGCGTTTTTCCAACACTTTGCGCACGCTGTCAAGGCAAGTTTCCATTTGAAGTTCGGGATTGTAAGGAACTTGCATCTCATAAACGATCTGCGCGATATCCTCCAGTTTGACTCCGCGTTCCGCCAGCTTCTTCAGGACGGCTTCCTTCACCTCCTGGCTGTGCACGCGACGTTTCATCCGGATTTCCTCCTCTCTCCCGTTCCAATTTCGAAAGCAGCGACGAAAGCGGCACGTCGGCCATCGAACGCAAGCGCCGCACGCCGTCCGGGAACCGCATCCGTTCGGTGACCGGATTCGGAACGACGACGCAGACGAGACCGGCTCTTACGGCGGCGAGCGCACCGTTGGCGGAATCCTCGAACGCCAGGGCGGCAGGCGCCGGAACTCCGAGACATTCGAGCGCCTTCACGTACAGTTCCGGGTCCGGTTTGACGCGCCGAACGTCGTCCGCCGTCCGAATACAGTCGAAACGGGATGCCAGGCCGTACTTCGCCAAATACGACATTACCCAGTCCCGCGGCGAACTCGAGGCGAGACCGACCTTCAGCCCAAGCCGCCTCGCTTCATCCAAATACGACGTTACGCCGGGCAACACCCCGGCGTTTTCCATCTCGCGCTCGTACAGCTGCTGCACGTCGGCCCGCATCCGTTCCGGATCGATACGGCGGCCCGTCAGCGACTCCAGCTCGCGGTGCGGATCGAACGCCGTCCATTCGGTGCCGACGCCGCGCCCCCACGCGTCCGGGTCGAGCCGCGCGCCGTACTTTCGAAAATATGCGTCATAGGCGCGAAACCACGCCGTTTCGGTATCCACGATCAATCCATCGAAATCGAAAACGACCGCACGAAAACGCACACCGCCACCTCCGGCGAAAACCGCGTGATTTCAGCATACGCTTTGCCCGTCGATTCGTCAAGACCACTGTTGCGGAGCGACGCATCGCGTGCAACGATTCTTGACTTCGCGCGGCGCATTCGGTATAGTAAGCTTGCTCCCGCTTGCGAGAGCGGGCACCCGGTTCAAGTGCCGGTTTTGCGCGGGCCCTTAGCTCAGCTGGTCAGAGCGGTCGGCTCATAACCGATTGGTCGCGGGTTCGAATCCTGCAGGGCCCATCACGACGGATGAAGGGGCCGGGATGCCATGGAATACGTACAGGCAGACTACATTGTCGTCAAGGCGAAAGAAAACGGTGTTCAAGTCATCGGTCTGACGCGCGGACAGGATACGCGGTTTCACCATGCGGAAAAGCTGGACAAAGGCGAAGTGATGATCGCCCAGTTCACGGAACACACGTCGGCGATCAAAATCCGGGGTAAGGCGAAGGTTTTGACAAAGCACGGCGTCGTCGAAACGGACGAAGACTGACGGTCGGTCGTCTGTCGACGCGCCGAAAGGGCGACAAACGCGGACGTTTTCGCGGCGATCGGGTCGCGGCGTTCGCGTTTTTTTTGTTGAAATGCACGGAAATACAGAAACATAACAACATAAAAATAAAACGGACAGCCGGACGGTGATTTCAATCCGAAAGGGGTGAACCCAAATGTCTGGATGGCGGCATTGGAGTTTGGCCGCTCTCGGTTCCGCCGCGATGGCGGCCGCACTGGCCGTTTTGTCGGGACTTTTGCCGGCGGCGGAAGCGCCGAGCGGGAAGGAAGTGTTTTCGCCGTCGGCACCGAGGGCGATCACCGAACGAAACGTCGTCGATTTTCTTGCGGACATTCCGTTTCGGCTTTCGCTCCTCCGAGCGGAATGGAATTCGGGCGTTATGGAAATCGATTTGGCGCTGAACGGACGGGCTTTCGGAGCAGACGCCGTCTACTCGGATTTGGAACGGGCGGCGGTTCATGCATTCGGTTCGACGGTGAACGTCCGCCGGCTGTTGGTGCGTGTATTGGCGGACGAAGGAGGCCAACGCCGCCTGTTGGCCGCCATGAGCGCCGGGAGGGAGGCGTGGGAACGCGCGGGCGGAGTGCCGGCGCAACCGGGAACCGACTTGAAAGACTGGCTGGAACGAACCTTCGACGTGACGTACACCGACGCGTGGAACGTTCGGTTTTTGTCGGCTTTCGTCGGCTTGCCAGACGCGCTTCCCTTTATGCTATAATAAGATTCCGGATGTCAACGGTCGGAGGCTGGCGGAATGACGGTCGACCGGATTTATGAGCGCGTGCGGAAGTACGCCGATCACGAACTGATTCGCCGATATGCCGAACTTCCCGGTTTTCCGGAAACGCGTGCGAAGTTGATTTTCGCGTTTCTCCGCCATTCCTCGGTTCCGCTTCCGCTCGGTGAGCTCGTCACGTTGGTCACATCGCTCATGCAGATGGCGCTCGACATCCATGACCGCGTGAAAGACGCCGACGGCGAAGGTACGGATCCATCGGCCGTCCGGATTCGCCAGCTGAACGTACTTGCCGGGGACTACCTGAGCGGACGGTTCTACCATTTGCTTTCT
This sequence comes from Candidatus Reconcilbacillus cellulovorans, assembly GCA_002507565.1. Taxonomy (GTDB): domain Bacteria; phylum Bacillota; class Bacilli; order Paenibacillales; family Reconciliibacillaceae; genus Reconciliibacillus; species Reconciliibacillus cellulovorans. The sequence goes on along the minus strand of MOXJ01000001.1, from coordinate 168,954 downwards.
CAAGCCGGTGAAATCGAGCTGACGCGAAGGCTGGCCGAGGCGATCTGCGAGGTCAACAGAATCAAGGCGGCCTTTTATGTGCGGATGAAACAGTTTCTGCTCACGCCCGAAGAGTATCTGCAATTGGCTTCGAGCATTCGCTCAAGACTTTTTGTGGAGGTCAGCCGCTGGAAGGAAGGCGTTTTCAAGCGAATCGGGCCGGAATTGCTCGAAATGTTGTGCAAGTGTGAGGTGCTGATCGGCGAATGGGTCGACGGCGCCCGCTCGGACCGCGGCCGCGATCGATGGGCGTTTTGGCATTTGTTTCAGATCGGCTCGGCCGAGGATCGCCGGCATCTGTGCGAGGAAAAGTTGGACGCCGAGCGATGGGAAGCGATGACTCGGAAATATGGCGTTCGCCAACAGCTGGGCCGGTTGCTTGCTTACCACGTTCGCCAGCTCGCGGAATCGTTGTCGCGGCTGGACAAGCCGCTCGCGCAAGAACTCGTGCCGGCGCTTGCGCCCGTCCTAAAGTTTAACGGTTTGTAGACGCCGCGGCGTAAAAGGGGCGGATGCGACGATGGCCAATGATTCCCGACAGACGACGGACGCCGCGCGGGAGGTATGGGAAGGACGCGTGCGGGGCTTATTCGACGACATCGCGCACGTGTACGACCGGATGAACGATATGCTCAGTTTCCGCGTCCATCAGCGATGGCGCAGGTTCGCGATGGCGCGGATGGGCGTCCGTCCGGGCGAATCGGCGCTCGACGTCTGCTGCGGTACGTGCGACTGGACGATCGCTCTCGCGCGGGCGTCCGGAACCGGCCGGACAGTCGGCCTCGACTTCAGTTCGCGCATGTTGGAAGTCGGTCGGGAGAAATTGCGCCGCGCCGGACTTGAACGCCGCGTGGAGCTCGTACTCGGCAATGCAATGGAGTTGCCGTTTCCCGATGATACGTTCGATTATGCCACGATCGGATTCGGGCTCCGCAACGTTCCCGACATCATGCGGGTGCTCGGCGAAATGCGGCGGGTCGTCCGCCCAGGCGGTAAAGTGGTGTGCCTGGAATTGTCGAAATCGGTGCGGATGCCGCTGAGACCGTTTTACTTTTTTTATTTCCGACGGGTTTTGCCGTTGCTTGGAAAATGGTTGGCGGGTCGGTTCGATTCGTACAAATGGTTGCCTGAATCGGTCGCAAGCTTTCCGGGGATCGACGAGTTAGCCGACATGTTCCGCGCCGCCGGATTGGAGGACGTGCAGGCTTTTCCGCTGACGTTCGGCATCGCCGCGTTGCACGTCGGGATCAAACCTCCCGGCTGACGGGATTGGGGGACGCGATGAAAAAAGTCAAGCTTTTTTTGGAAATGATTCGTTTTGAACATACGGTTTTCGCGCTTCCGTTCGCCTACATGGGCGCTTTGTTGGGCGGTGTGGCCGATCTCGGCCGGTTGCCGCGTTGGGAGGAGATCGGCTGGATTACCCTGGCGATGGCCGGTGCCCGCAGCGCCGCGATGGGGCTGAACCGTCTGATCGACCGGCACATCGACGCGAAAAATCCGCGGACGGCGAACCGGGCGATTCCTTCCGGGAGGCTCGGCGTGCGGGAAACGGCGGCGTTCGTCGCCGTTTCGTTCGCCTTGCTGTTTCTTGCCGCGTCGCAGCTTCAGCCGATCTGCGTTCAGTTATTGCCGATCGCCGTGGTGCTTCTGGTCGGCTATTCTTATACGAAACGGTTTACTTGGGCTTGCCATCTGGTCCTCGGGCTGACGATCGGGCTCGCGCCGCTCGGCGGCTGGCTCGCCGTCACCGGTGAGGCGTCGCTCGCAGCCTTCATTTTGTATGTGAGCGTCGCGTGCTGGATCGCGGGATTCGACATTCTGTATGCGTGTCAAGACGTCGAGTTCGACCGGCGCGAAGGGCTGTATTCGGTGCCGTGCCGGTTCGGGGTCGCCCGTGCTCTCTGGATCGCCCGATCGCTGCACGCGCTGACCGCGATCGGATTTCTGTTGCTTTTTGCCGTCGTCCGGCTGAATGTTTGGTATTTGGTCGGGATGGCTGTTGCATACGTTCTCTTGGCTTACCAGCATTGGCTCGTCAGGCCGCACGACCTGTCTCGGGTGGAGACGGCGTCGTTTACGCTGAACGGCGTGTTGAGCGTCGTCGTTTTCTTGTTTACGCTCGTCGACGTGGCGGTGTCGTACGGATGAGCGCGAAGCCGAGATGGATCGTCGGCATGACGGGCGCCAGCGGCGCGATTTACGGTGTCCGTCTGGTGGAACAATTGTTGGACAGAGGCGTTTTCGTCGATCTCGTCGTGACCGACGCCGGATGGCGCGTTCTTCAGGAAGAGCTCGGCTGGAATCCGGCGCGCAGGCGTGAGGAACTTCGGCGGGCGTTCGGCGACGACAGGGGGCGCTGGACGTTGCATGCGATCCGCGATTTCGGCGCACCGATCGCCAGCGGTTCCGTTCCGACAGAAGGCATGGTCGTCGTACCGTGTTCTATGGGCACGTTGTCCGGTATCGCGCGCTCGGCGTCGGACAACCTGCTGGAACGCGCGGCCGACGTCGTGCTGAAAGAAGGTCGGAGACTGATTCTCGTTCCGCGGGAGACGCCGCTTCACGCCGTTCATCTCGAACTGATGCTCGCGCTTTCCCGACTGGGCGCACGCATCGTGCCGGCCATGCCGGCGTTTTATCATCGGCCGCGGACCTTGGATGATCTCGTCGATTTCATGGTCGGCAAGCTGCTCGACCAGATGGGGTTCGACCACGATCTGTTCCGCAGATGGGGAGAAGCAAACGGGGATGAGGCGTGAACCTTTGCGCATTGGTAAAATCGGGTATGCCAACGTTTGGCCGCTGTTTTGGCATTTCAATCCGCATTCGGTGGGCGTACCGGTGGAAATTGTCGAAAAAGTGCCCGCGGAACTCAATGCTGATCTGGCGGCGGGACGAATCGACATGGCGATGATTTCGTCGTGGGCGTACGCGCGGGATTTCGACCGTTACTTCTTGTTTCCCGACCTGTCGATCAGCGCGTTCGGCCGGGTGCGGTCGGTGTTGCTTTTTCACCGCAAACCGCTTGAGGAAGTCGCGCGGGGAACGGTCGCGCTGACCACGTCGTCGGCGACGTCCGTTCACTTGTTGGATCTTCTGTTGGTGCGTCTGTACGGAGGGCGTCCGGCATACGTCACGCTTGAACCGCATCTCGACGATATGTTGCGCCGTGCCGACGCCGCGCTTCTGATCGGAGACGACGCGATCCGCGCCGCATGGTCGGCTCGCGGCTGCGAGATCACCGATCTTGCCGAACGCTGGACGGCCTGGACGGGACGGTGGATGACGTTTGCGGTATGGGCGGTGCGTGAGGAGACGGCGCGCGAACGCCCGGAGGAAGTCGAAACCGTCTTCCGCGCGCTTCAGGAAAGTAAGCGGAAAGGTAATTCTGACCGCGGACTGATCGTTCGCTGCGCCTGCGAAACATTCGGCGGCGACGAACGGTTTTGGCGGGAATATTTTGACGGATTGTGTTACGAGTTTTCCGAGAATCAGCAGGAAGGATTGTCTTACTTTTATAGGTCGGCGTCGGAACTCGGCTTGCTGCCGGCGGACATCCCGCTGCGCATGTGGAACGCATCCGAGAGGGCGTCCGCCGGTCGACGGGTGAAGCCATGCGGTTGACGGAGATTTATTTGCGCAAACGTGAAGAGCTGGAGGCCGTCGAGCGGGCGCTCGAGGAAGCGGTCCTTTCCGATCGCGAGCTGCTTGAAGAGACGTCGCTCCATTTGCTGAAAGCGGGCGGAAAACGAATTCGCCCCATGTTCGTGCTGCTGTCTTCCGAATTCGGCCGCGGCGATCCCGAACGCGTCCGCGCGGTCGCGGTGGGGATCGAGTTGATTCATATGGCGACGCTCGTGCACGATGACGTGATCGACGACGCAGAGACGCGCCGGGGACGCGAGACGGTGCGGTCGAAATGGGACAACCAGATCGCCATGTATACGGGCGATTATTTGCTCGCCAAGGCGCTGTCGGTCGTCACGAAGCTCGAAGATCCGCGCGTGCACCGGGTGTTGTCGGGCGTCATCGTGAGGATGTGCGTCGGCGAAATCGAACAGATCCGATTGTTTTTCCAAATCGATCAGTCGGTGAGCGACTACCTTCGTCGCATTCGTCGAAAGACCGCGCTGCTCATCGCGGCCAGCTGCGGCCTCGGCGCCCTCGCGGCGCAGGCTTCGGAAGAAGCGTATCGGGCGTTGTATGCATACGGAGCTTTTGTGGGCATGGCGTTTCAAATCCGCGACGACGTGCTCGACCTGACCGGCAGCGAACGGGAACTCGGCAAGCCTCCGGGCAGCGACCTTCGCCAGGGCAACTTGACGTATCCGGTGTTGTACGCGCTTCAACGTCAGGATTTGCGCGGACGTCTGACGAATGCGGTCGAGCGGATCCGTAACGGGCTGCACGCGGCGGAGGCACTGGAGGAGGCGTTGGCGATTGTCCGTTCGAGCGGCGGCTTGGAAGCCGCCGAATCGTTGGCCGATCGATACGTCGCCAAGGCGCTCGACGCGCTGGAAGGACTGCCCGACGGGACGACGAAGCGCGATCTGGCCGAAATCGCGAAATTCGCCGGCAGGCGAAGCTTTTAAAAACAGCAGACTACGGCGGGGAGGCTTGCAGAGGATGGAGAGAACCTTCATCATGGTGAAACCGGACGGCGTTCAGCGGGGATTGATCGGGGAAGTCGTAGCCAGATTGGAACGAAAAGGGTTTCGGCTTGTCGCCGCCAAACTGATGCGGATTCGCCGGGAGCTTGCCGAGCAGCATTACGCGGAACATCGCCACAAGCCGTTTTTCGGGGAACTGGTCGATTTCATTACGTCGGGGCCGGTTTTTGCGTCGGTCTGGGAAGGCGAGCGCGTCATCGCGCTTTCCCGTGCTTTGATCGGCAAGACGAACATCCTCGAGGCGGAACCCGGGACGATTCGCGGCGATTTTGCCCTGCGCACCGACCGCAACATCGTTCACGGCTCCGACTCGCCGGAAAGCGCCGAGCGCGAGATCGCCCTTTTCTTCCGTCCGGAAGAATTGCTGGAATATACGCGCTCCGTCGAGGAATGGCTGTGAGGAAAGGAGACGCGCCGGGTTGTCCACCGTGAACTTGTCCGGCGGCCGCGACGACGATTTCGAGCGGTTCGTGCGCCGGGTGCGCGAGCGGTTTGCGATCGACCTCGGACAATATAAAGAACAACAGATGAAGCGCCGTCTGACGACGCTGCGGCTGCGCAGGGGTTTTTCGTCGTTCGACGACTATTTCGAGGCGATCGTGCGCGACGCCGATCTGCGCCGCGAGTTTTTGGACCGGATGACGATCAATGTGTCGGAGTTTTGGCGCAACCGCGTCCGGTGGGAACGGCTGCGCGACCGGTTCATTCCCGAGCTGCTCCGACAGACGCGACAGCTGAAATGCTGGAGTGCGGCCTGTTCGACGGGAGAAGAACCGTATACGCTGGCCATGATTCTCGATGAGATGGGGGTTTTGGCCGGTTCGACGCTCTTGGCTACGGACATCGACGAAAAGGCGCTGGACAAGGCGAAAGAAGGCGTCTATCACGAGCGGTCGTTGCGTGAAGTGCCGGAAATCTACATCGCCCGGTATTTTCGCCGTGTCGGCGACGAATACGCCGTTTCCGACAAGCTGAAACGGCACGTCCGGTTCGTCCGGCACGATCTGCTCGTCGACCCTTTCGATTCCCGCTTCGACCTCATCATTTGCCGCAACGTGCTTATTTATTTTACGGAACCCGCCAAGGAACGGCTGTACGCCAAATTCGCGGCGGCGTTGAAACCCGGGGGCATTCTGTTCGTCGGCAGCACCGAACAGATCTTTCAGGCCCGCCGATACGGTTTCGAGCCGGTGGAAAACTTTTTTTACAGGAAAGAGAGGGAACCGCAGGCGTGAGATATTTAACGGCAGGGGAAACGCACGGCCCGCAGCTGACGGCGATCATCGAGGGGCTGCCCAGCAATTTGCCGCTCAGCGCCGAGGCGGTCAACGTTCAGCTGCAGCGCAGGCAGAAAGGTTACGGTCGCGGTCGTCGGATGCAGATCGAAAGTGACGAAGTCCGATTTGTCGGCGGTGTGCGGCACGGCTATACGACCGGGGCGCCTGTAGCAATGGTAATTGAAAACAAAGATTGGAAAAATTGGAGTTCCATTATGAGTCCCGAACCGCCGGCCGACGCCGACGACGCAGCGAAACGGCGGGTCCACCGGCCGCGCCCCGGACATGCCGATTTAAACGGCGGGCTGAAATACAACATGCGCGATCTCCGCAACGTGTTGGAGCGCTCGAGCGCACGGGAGACGGCCGCCCGCGTCGCTTGCGGAGCGGTGGCGCGCGAGTTGTTGTCGCATTTCGGCATCCGGATCGCGGGGCAGGTGCTCCGCATCGGCGACGTCGAGGCGCGGAGGCTCGATCTGCCGCTCGACGAGTTGGCGCGGGTGACGGAAGAATCGCCGGTGCGCGTTGCGGACAAAGAGGCGGAAGCGCGTATGATCGCCGCGATCGATGCGGCCCGAGCCGACGGCGACACGCTGGGCGGCGTCGTCGAATGCATCGTCGAGGGCTGTCCGCCGGGGCTCGGCAGCCATGTGCATTGGGATCGCAAACTCGACGGCCGCATCGCGCAGGCGGTCGTTTCGATCCAGGCGTTCAAAGGCGTCGAGTTCGGCATCGGATTCGAGGCGGGGCGGCTGCGAGGCTCGCAGGTGCACGATGAAATCCGTTACGATCCTTCGCGCGGGTTTTATCGGGCGACCAACCGTGCTGGCGGATTCGAGGGCGGTATGACGACCGGCGAGCCGATCGTCGTCCGCGCCGTCATGAAACCGATCTCGACGCTGTACAAACCGCTCGGCAGCGTCGATATCGACACGAAAGAGCCTTTTCTCGCCCAGGTCGAGCGTTCCGACACGTGCGCCGTCCCGGCGGCGAGCGTAATTCTGGAAAACGTCGTCGCTTGGGAAGTCGCGCGCGCGTTCCTTGAGAAATTCGGCGGCGATTCGATGGAAGAAATCCGTGCCAATTATGAAAACTATCGCAGGCAACTGGAGCGGTACTGACCATGAGACGGCTGACGGTCGATCTCGGCGAACGGTCGTATCCGATCGTCATCGGCGAAGGTATTTGGAATCTGCTGCCTGGAGAGCTTGAAGCAAGGGGGATTCGACCGACTTCTCCTCTTCTCGTCGTGACGGACGACCGCGTCGCTTCGCTTTATCTCGAGACGGTAACCGGTCTGCTCGCCGGCGCCGGGTATCGCGTCGCCGCGCACGTCGTGCCGGCGGGAGAACCTTCAAAGTCGCTGACCGAACTGGAAAAGATCGTGACGTCCGCCCTCCGGAACGGACTTGACCGTTCGTCGACGATTCTCGCGCTCGGCGGAGGCGTCGTCGGCGATCTCGCCGGTTTCGCCGCAGCCTGTTACATGCGCGGCATCCGGTATGTTCAGCTGCCGACGACGATTCTCGCTCACGATTCGAGCGTCGGCGGCAAAGTCGCGGTCAACCATCCGCTGGCCAAAAACGTCATCGGCGCCTTCCACCAGCCGGAATTCGTCTTCTACGAATTGTCCACGCTGCGGACGTTGCCCCTTCGCGAAGTCCGCGCCGGACTTGCCGAAATCATCAAAGAAGCCATGATCTGGGACGCGTCCTTCCTCGACTGGTGTGAAGCCCATGCCGAACGGTTGCTTGCGTTGGACGCCGCGGCATTGGAGTACGCGCTGGCCCGGGGGTGCGAGATCAAGTCGGAGATTGTCTCCCGAGACGAGCGGGAGGAAGGATTGCGGGCTTTGCTCAATTTCGGCCACACGATCGGGCATGCCTTAGAGACGGTCACGGGTTACGGCGAATGGCTGCACGGCGAGGCCGTCGCGATCGGGATGGTCGGCGAAGCGCTTTTGGCCGTTCGGCTCGGCTATCCCGAAGAGGTGTATTGGACGACCCGGCGGATCGTGGAAAAATTCGGCCTTCCGGTCGCGTTTCCGGTCACTTGCGACGCGGACGCGGTGGTAGAGGCGATGAAGCGCGACAAAAAGTTCCGCGAAGGCCGCGCCGTCTTTGCCTTGCCGGTTGCCGTCGGCCGGGTGGAAATCGTGCGTGACGTCCCGCTCGAACGAGTTCGGGAAACGATCGAGGAACTGAAAAAGGGCGTGAGCTGACGATGTACGTTCGCGGCATCCGCGGCGCCACCACGGTGCAGCGGAACGACGAAGTCGAGATTTTGGAGGAAACGCGGCGGCTTCTCGACGCGATTGTGCGAGAAAACGATATCGTTCCCGACGATATCGCCTGTGTGCTGATCACCGTCACCCAAGATTTGAACGCGACGTTTCCCGCACAGGCGATTCGGCAGATGCCGGGTTGGGAACTCGTGCCGCTGATGTGCTCGCTGGAAATCGACGTGCCAGGTGGGCTTCCGCGTTGTATCCGGCTGATGGTGATGGTCAACACCGACAAACGCCAGACGGAGATCCGCCACGTCTATCTGAACGACGCGCGCCGCCTCCGGCCGGATTTGGCGGGCTCGCCGCTTGACAAAAATCCGACCCTTTCCGTATAGTGAAAATAACTGCGAGCGGAGCCGAGAAAAGCCGAGCCTAGACCGAGAACCGAGCGGAGAGGAGATAGTGTCGCAAGCGGGGCAGCGTGTACGACGCGTTTGCTGGTGGCCATTCGATCTCCGCCGTCGGCGGAGATTTTTTTGTTTCGGTCCGCTTTCGGTCGGGCGTCTCGGCCGCAAGGCAAGGAGGGAATACCGTGAAATGCTATCCGTCGCTGCAGGAAGCCGCTCGACTTGCCGCAACCTATAACGTTGTCCCGATCGTCCGGGAGAGGATGGCGGACACCGAGACGCCCATCCGGGTGTTTCGCCGGATGGCCGAACGACGACATGCGTTTTTGTTGGAGAGCGCGGACGGAGGAGCGCGGTGGGGGCGCTATTCGTTTCTCGGCGCCGACCCGTTTCTCGTCGTGCGCGGCAAGGCGGGCCGGTTCGAGCTGATTTACCGCGACCGGACCGAGACGGTGCGCGGCAGGCCGATCGAGTTGCTCAGTTCGTTGATGGAAAAATATCGGGCGCCGGTTTTGCCCGATTTACCGCCGTTTGCGGGCGGGGCGATCGGCTATTTCGCCTACGACCTGTTGCGTTATTACGAACGGTTGCCCGCGCACCGCGTCGACGATCTCGACATGGACGATCTCTATCTCATGTTTTGCGACGAGGTCGTCGTGTTCGACCATTTGCGGCACCGGCTTTTGTTCATCGCCAACATGCGGATTCGTCCCGGCGATACGGAAGCGGACATCGCCCGATCTTATCGCGAAGCATGCGAGAGAACCGAACGGCTGGCGGCTTCGGTCGCCGGTGCCGCCGAACTGTCCGGTGAAAACGGCCCACCTTTCGGTTCGGAAGCGTTTGCGGACGACGGCGATATCGGCGACGTCCGCTCGAACATGGACCGGAGCCGCTACGAGGAAATGGTCATCCGCGCGCGTGAGTATATTCGGGCCGGTGATATTTTTCAGGTGGTGCTTTCGCAGCGGTTCGAGACGCGGCCGAAGGCGTCGCCGTTTCAAATTTATCGGGCGCTGAGGGCGCTGAATCCTTCTCCGTACATGTATTATCTGAAAATGGATCGCGAGACGATCGTCGGGTCGTCGCCGGAAATGCTGGTGCGCGTCGAGGACGGGATCGTGCGGACGCGGCCGATCGCGGGTACGCGTCCGCGCGGTCGAACGCCCGAGGAAGACGAGGCGCTCGAGCGAGATCTTCTCTCCGATGAAAAAGAGCGCGCAGAACACGTCATGCTCGTCGACCTCGGCCGCAACGACCTCGGCCGTGTGTGCGAGTTCGGGTCGGTGAAATGCGATTCGTACATGCGGATCGAACGGTATTCCCACGTCATGCACATTGTGAGCGATGTTTCCGGGCGGCTCCGCAAGGATAAAAGCGCGATCGACGCCTTCGTTTCGTGCCTGCCGGCCGGCACGGTGTCGGGCGCTCCGAAGCTCCGAGCGATGGAAATTATTGCCGAGCTCGAGCGGGAGGCGCGCGGTCCGTATGCGGGCGCGATCGGTTATTGGGCGTTTACCGGCGCACTCAACACGTGCATCACGATCCGGACGATCGTTTTCAAGGGCGGTGCCGCTTACGTCCAGGCCGGAGCCGGCATCGTCTGGGACTCCGTTCCGGAGAACGAATACCGAGAAACGGTCAACAAGGCGAAAGCGATGCTGCGCGCCGTGCGCATCGCGGACCGTCTTTTCGTCGAAAGCGCACCCGGGAGCCGTTTCTCCGGCTTGATGGAGACGCCGGCCCGGAAGTCGGCGCCGAACGAAGATTATTTCTTTTTGGAAATGACGCAGGCGGGAGGGGACGAATAATGGAGGCGTCGTATATTCGCGCCGCGATCGCCAAGATTGTCGGCGGTGCGGACTTGACGCAGGACGAAGCGCGTGCGGTGATGGCGGAGATCATGGACGGGCTGGCGACGCCGGCTCAGATCGGCGGCCTGCTCACCGCGCTCCGGATGAAAGGAGAAACGGTCGAAGAAATCGTCGGCTTTGCGGAAACGATGCGGGACAAGGCGATCCGCCTCGAAACCCCGGGTCGCGATCTGCTCGACACGTGCGGAACAGGAGGAGACGGCGCGGGGACTCTGAACGTTTCGACGGCCGCGGCGATCGTCGCTGCGGCCGGCGGCGTCCGCGTCGCCAAGCACGGCAACCGGGCGATGTCGAGCCGAAGCGGCAGCGCGGACGTTCTGGAAGCGCTCGGCCTGTCGATCGAGCTTTCGCCCGAACAGGCGGCGACTTGTCTGGAGCAGACCGGATTTTGTTTTCTGTTCGCGCCGCTTTATCACCGCTCGATGCGTCATGCCGCCGCACCGCGCAAAGAGATCGGCATCCGCACGGTCTTCAACCTGCTCGGCCCGCTGACGAATCCGGCTGGCGCTGACCGGCAGCTGCTTGGGCTATTCGACCGTAGCCGGACGGAATCGATCGCGCAGGTGTTGCGCCGTCTAGGCCGTGAACGCGCGCTCGTCGTCGCCGGACACGACGGCCTCGATGAAATCAGCGTGTGCGCGCCGACGCAGGTGACCGAACTCCGAAACGGCGAGATCCGCACGTACGATATCGAACCGGAAGATCTCGGCCTTGATCGCCACTTGCTCGACGACATCCGCGGCGGCGATGCGGCGAAAAATGCCGACATGATCCGCCGTGTGTTCGACGGCGAGCCCGGCGCCTGCCGCGACATCGTGCTGGCCAACGCCGGCGCCTGTTTTTACGTGGCGGGCCGCGTCGGATCGTTGCGCGACGGCGTTCGCCTGGCGGCCGAGACGATCGACTCCGGCGCGGCGCGGCGAAAGCTGGAACAGCTGATCGCGGTGACGGGAGCGATGCGCCGTGATGCTTGATCGGATTCTGGAAACGAAGCGCCGGGAAGTCGAGGTATTGAAGCGGAAGGTCTCTTACAGCGAGTGGGAACGCCGTCTCGCCGATCTTTCGCCTTGCCGCGGGTTCGCCCGCGCGCTGTCGCCGGCTTGCCGGAACCGGGCCGTCGCGCTGATCGCCGAAGTCAAGCGCGCCTCGCCGTCCAAAGGGGTAATCCGCGCCGACTTCGATCCGGTTGCCATTGCGCGGGCATACGAGCGATCGGGTGCCGACTGCTTGTCGGTGCTGACGGACGAGACGTTTTTTCGCGGGTCGCTCGACCATTTGCGCGGCGTGCGCGAGGCGGTCCGCCTTCCGGTTTTACGCAAGGATTTTACGATCGATCCCGTTCAGGTGTTCGAGGCGCGCGCCGCCGGCGCGGATGCGGTGTTGTTGATCGCCTGCGCGCTGGCTGACCGCGAGATGGCGGAGCTGTATCGCCTTGCCCGAGACGTCGGCCTCGACGTGCTCGTCGAAGTGCACGACCGCGCCGAACTCGAACGCGCGCTTGAGCTCGGCGCCTCCCTGATCGGCATCAACAACCGGAACTTGCGCACATTCGAAACCGACCTGGCCGTCACCGAATCGCTGATGCGGTACGTTCCGCCGGGCGTCGTGGTCGTCGGCGAAAGCGGCATCTCCGGCCCCGAAGACGTCGCCCGGCTTGCTGCGGCGGGAGTCGACGCCGTGCTTGTCGGCGAGCATCTGATGCGGCAGCCGGACGTGGAAGAGGCGGTCGTCCGGTTGATGGGGCTTGTCGCGCGGAGCGCCCAAGAGGTTGAGGCTGCAGAAAGTGCAAAGGGCGGTGACGGGCGGTGACCGGTGCTCCGCTCGTCAAAATTTGCGGCATCCGGGGCGACGCGGACGTTATCCGGACCATCACCGCGTTGCCCGTCGATTTCGTCGGGTTTGTGTTCGCGCCGAGTCGGCGGCGCGTCGCGCCGGAGGAGGCGGTCGCGGCAATCCGCGCGTTGTACGATGCCGCCGAAGAGTTCGGTCGGAAAAATCCGCCGCAAGCGGTCGGCGTGTTCGCGCGGATGACGTGGGACGAGATGGAATCCGTGCTGCGGGGCGTGCCGCTCGACGTCGTTCAGCTGCACGGCGGTGAGCCGCCGGAGACGTATCTGCGCGTCCGCGAGGCGTTTCCCGCCGTGCGCATCATTCGCGCGGTGTCGCTGCCGGCATCCGGCGAGGCTGTAGACGGCGGACGGCGGGCGTCGGACGGCGAAGACGGCGGAGTATTCTCACCGGACAGGCCGATCAACGAACTTCTCGCGCCGTATGCCGGAGCCATCGATATTTTGTTGCTGGACACGTTCGACCCGGTCTACGGCGGCGGCTCCGGTCGGACGTTCGACTGGTCGGCCGTCGACGTTTATCGCGATGCGGCGCGCCGGTTCGGCTGGCCCTTGTTTGTCGCCGGCGGCTTGACACCGGACAATGTCGGCGAACTCATCGAGCGGCACGCGCCCGACGGTGTCGATGTCTCCGGCGGCGTTGAGACCGACGGCCGGAAAGATCCGGCCAAAATCGCAGCGTTCGTGGAAAGGGTGAAACGACATGGTTGAATGGCCGGACGAGCGCGGAAGGTTCGGCAAGTTCGGCGGCCGGTACGTGCCGGAAACGCTGATGAACGCCTTAATCGAACTCGAACGCGCCTACCGGGCCCATCGGCGGGATCCTGACTTCATCCGCGAATGGAAAAGCCTGCTGGCCGACTATTCCGGGCGTCCGACGCCGCTTTATTATGCGGAACGGCTGACGAAGGAACTCGGCGGCGCGAAAATTTACCTGAAGCGCGAAGATTTGAACCACACCGGCGCGCACAAAATCAACAACGCGCTCGGCCAGGCGCTGCTCGCCAAACGGATGGGCAAATCGAAAGTGATCGCCGAAACCGGAGCCGGCCAGCACGGCGTCGCGACAGCAACGGCGGCGGCGCTGCTCGGTCTCGAGTGCAAAGTGTTCATGGGCGAGGAAGATACGGTACGCCAGCGGCTGAACGTGTTCCGGATGAACCTGCTCGGCGCCGAGGTCGTACCGGTGACGTCCGGCACGCGGACGCTGAAGGACGCAGGCAACGAAGCGCTCCGCTATTGGGTCAGTCACGTCGAGGACACGTTTTATATTCTCGGCTCGGCAGTCGGCCCGCATCCGTATCCGGCGATGGTGCGCGATTTCCAGCGGATCATCGGCGACGAAAGCCGCGCACAAATGCTGGAACGCGAAGGCCGGCTGCCGGACGTGATCGTCGCCTGCGTCGGCGGCGGCAGCAACGCGATCGGCATGTTTTATCCGTTTCTCGGCGATGTCGGCGTCCGGCTGGTCGGCGTCGAGGCGGCGGGGCGAGGCGTCGACACCGAATTTCACGCCGCGACGCTGACGCGCGGTCGTCCCGGCGTTTTCCAGGGGTCGATGAGTTATTTGCTGCAGGACGAGTACGGCCAAGTGAAGCCCGCCCATTCGATTTCCGCCGGCCTCGACTATCCCGGCGTCGGACCGGAACATGCCTATCTGAAAGAAACCGGTCGCGCGACGTACGTTCCGATCACCGACGACGAAGCGGTGGAGGCGCTCAAGACGCTCAGCCGGACGGAAGGCATCATACCCGCGCTGGAAAGCGCCCACGCCGTCGCCCAGGCGATCAAGATGGCGCCGCAGATGTCCCGGGACGATATTTTGCTGATCTGCCTTTCCGGTCGTGGGGACAAGGACGTCGAGACGATTTGGCGACGGCTGAAGGGGGATGCGCCGGATGAATCCGATTGACCGACGATTTGCGGAACTGCGCGCGCGGGGGGAAACGGCGCTCATTCCGTATTTGACGGTCGGCGACCCCGATCCGGCCGTGACGGTCGAACTGCTGAAGGCGCTGCAGGACGCAGGAGCGGACATGATCGAGCTCGGCGTGCCGTTTTCCGATCCGCTGGCCGACGGTCCCGTCATCCAGCGCGCTTCAGCGCGGGCGCTGGCGCGAGGAACTACGTTGCCCGTCTGTTTGGAAACGGCGCGAAAGGCCAGAGAAGCCGGCGTCAGTGTTCCGCTCATCCTGTTTACTTATTTCAATCCTGCGCTGCAGATGGGACTGGACTTGTTTTTCCGCCGTCTCGCAGATTATGATATAAGCGGCGTCATCCTTCCCGACCTGCCGGTGGAAGAGGACGAGGAGGTCGCGGAACTTGCCGAGCGATACGGCATTCATCGGATTCCGCTCGTCGCGCCGACGTCGAGAGAACGGATCGCGCGCATCGTCGGGCGCGCGCGCGGCTTTGTCTATTGCGTTTCCTCGCTCGGCGTTACCGGGATGCGCACCGATTTTTACCGAGATGTCGAACGTTTTCTGGCCGACGTCCGAAGCGCGTCGACCGTACCGATCGCGATCGGTTTCGGCATTTCGAATCACGAGCAGGTCCAACGGTTCAGCCGGTTGTGCGACGGCGTCATCGTCGGCAGCGCCATCGTCGCGCGCGTGGAGGAATCGATGGAGGAGCTTCTTTCCTCCGATCCCGGACGGCGGGCGCGGGGCGTGTCGGCGATTCGAGATTTCGTCGCCGGCCTGAAAAATCGTCCGCGCGGCGAAACGTGAAAGGACGGATGATCGATGCGACCGAAACCGAACATCGGTTCACTTCCGGTCTACAAACCGGGCAAACCGATCGAGGAAGTGCGCCGGGAATTTGGTCTTGCCGACGTCATCAAACTGGCGTCGAACGAAAACCCGTTCGGCTGTTCGCCGAAGGCGAAAGAGGCGATCGCGCGCGAGTTCGATCATCTTCACCTCTATCCCGACGGCGCGAGCGTCGAACTGGCGAACGCGCTCTCGGAGCGGCTCGGCGTCGGCCCGGATTGGCTCGTGTTCGGCGCCGGGTCCGACGAGGTGGTCGCGCTGATCGCGCGGGCGTTTTTCGTGCGCGGTGACGAGACGGTGATGGCGTTTCCGACGTTTCCGCAATACAGACATAACGCCGAAGTCGAGGGCGCCGTCGTCCGCGAGGTGCCGCTTCGAGACGGCAAGCACGATTTGCCGGCGATGCTCGCTTGCGTGGGCGCGCGCACGAAAGTCGTTTGGGTGTGCAACCCGAATAACCCGACGGGCACGATCGTGACGCGCGACGAGCTGGAATCGTTTCTCCGGCGCGTGCCGGACGACGTGTTGGTCGTGCTCGACGAGGCGTATTGCGAGTACAACACGTCGGACGACTATCCCGACGGGATCGAGCTGCTGAAACGGTACGGGAATCTCGTCGTTCTGCGCACATTCTCGAAAATTTACGGGCTTGCCGCGCTGCGCATCGGCTACGGCGTCGGGCGGCCCGAAGTGATCCGGTTGATCCAACAGGTGCGTGAGCCGTTCAACACGTCGCGCGTCGCCCAGGCTGCGGCAAAAGCGGCGTTGGAAGACGAGTCGTTCGTCTCCGAAAGCCGCGCGCGTAACGCCGAAGGTATCCGCCAGCTGACGGCGGCGTTCGACCGGATGGGCTTGGCGTATTACCCCGCTTACGGCAATTTCGTCATGGTCGACGTCGGCCGATCGGCCGGCGAAGTATTCGAACGGCTGCTCCGGCGCGGCATCATCGTCCGGCACGATCCGACGTGGCGGTTGCCGACGAAACTGCGCGTGACGGTCGGCAGCCGCGAACAGAACGAAGCGTTTTTGTCGGCATTGTCGGCAGTGTTGGCCGAAGTACCGGAACAGGCGCCGCACGGCACCGCGGTCTGGGCGGAATAGCCGGCGTCGGGCGGGGGAAGCGCGGATGGGCGAAGATACGGTCAAAGTGGCGATTTTCGGCGTCGGCCTGATCGGCGGATCGCTTGCCCTCTGTTTGAAAGGGAAGCCGGGCATTCGCGTCTACGGCTGTTCGCGGTCGGCGGAGCACGCGGAAAAATGCGTCCGGCGCGGCGTCGTCGACGAGGCGGGCACCGATGCGGCCGAGGCGGTGCGCGATGCTGATTTCGTGTTTTTGTGCGGGCCGGTCGGCTCGATCGGGCCCCAGCTGGAACGACTCGCGGCGCTTCCGCTCAAGCCGGGCTGTATTATTTCCGATGTCGGCAGCACGAAGGCGGCGATCATGGAATGCGCGCGACGCCTGTCGCTGCGCGACGCATATTTTATCGGCGGTCATCCGATGGCTGGCTCGGAGCGGTCGGGCGTGGAGGCGGCCAGTTCGCATCTGTTCGAAAACGCGTTTTACGTCCTCACGCCGCTCGACGATACGCCGGATGAGGTATACGACCGGCTCGCCGCTCTTTTATCCCACACGAAAGCCCAGATTGTCCGGCTCGACGCCTGCGTACACGACGAGATCGTCGGCGCGGTCAGCCATTTGCCCCATATCGTCGCGGTCGCGCTTGTTCGCCTGGTCGCCGGATACGCGGAGGCGGATCCGCTGTATGCGTCGCTGGCAGCCGGAGGATTTAAAGATTTGACGCGCATCGCGTCGAGCGACGCCGTCGTTTGGCGTGACATCTTGCTGCAAAATCGCGAAGTCGTGCTGCGGCTTCTCGACGAATGGCAGCGGCAGATCGACGGGTTTCGCGAGGCGCTGCGGGCGGAAGACGGCGGTTGGATCGAGGAACAATTCCGCCTGGCGAAAGTGTTCCGTAGCCGCTTGCCCGAACGCCGAAAAGGGGTGCTGGCGTCGCAGTACGACCTGTACGTCGACGTGCCCGACCATCCCGGCGTCATCGGTGAAATCGCAGGCGAGCTCGGTGCGCGCGGCATCAATCTCAGCAACATTCAGATTATGGAAAGCCGCCTGGACGTCCCCGGCGTGCTGCGGTTGTCGTTCCGCGACGAGCGCGACTGGGAGCGCGCGCTGGAGACGCTGCGGTCGTTGCGGTATTCGGTCCATGTCTGAAATCGGTCGACCGACCGCCGCGGAAGCGCTCGCGCGAACGGCGTCGAAAAATTTTTGTTGACAACATGAAAACGGATTCATATAATAAAAACTGTCAGTATGGTTTCTCTCCACTCCTATCCGAATGTGCACACGGTGCAACCGCCGCCTCTTCGTGAGCCGGCGGTCCTTTTTTTCTGAAAAAGGGGTTCTTTTTTGTCGCGTTTTCGATTATACTAGAGATGGCGTTTTTTTCCTCTCTCCGTACGCACGCCTGAACTCCGCTTGAAGCGCAACTTTTTTCCGCCGAAGAGGTAAATAGAAACGGGAAGCGAGGAGGTCGTCTGTTTGACCGATTCCCAACTGGTCCGAGAGATTAAAGACGGCAACGTCGAACTTTATGCCGAGTTGATGCGGCGTTACGAACGGCGTATTCTCGGCTTCATCTATCAAATGTTGCGGAGCGCGGGTCTTGAGGCGTTGGCGGAGGATTTGACGCAGGAGACGCTGTATAAAGCATTTCGCAGTCTCGGTTCGTTCCGAGAAACGGATGCGTCGTTCGCCACTTGGCTGTACGCGATTGCTCGGAATACGGTGCTGAGCGAGCTGCGCAAGCAAAAGGTCGCTCAGCTTCCGCTCGAGCACGCGGTGCATGCCGCCGCTTCCGCTGCGGGTCCGGAAGTGGACATGCTTCGGCGCGAACGCGCGGCGCTCGTGCGGGAAGCGATCAGCCGGCTGCCGGAAAAGCAGCGTACGGCGCTCATCTTGCGCGAGTACGACCAGTTGGATTATCAAGAGATCGCCCGCATTCTGAATCAGACCGTCGCTTCCGTCAAATCGCTGTTGTTTCGGGCGAGAATGAGCGTCAGGGAACAGTTGGCCGTTTACTTTTCGGAACGGACGGATCAGCCGCTTGAAATGGAAAGGATGAACCCGTCATGAACTGCGGGAGGGTACGGCAACGGCTGGCAAGCTACTGGGACATGGACGAACGCGATCCGGTCCGGCTGGAAATGGACGAGCATCTTGCTCGATGTCCGGAGTGCCGCCGGGAATGGGAAATTTGGCGCCGATGCGTCGAGGACGTGCGGGAGTTCGGATTCGACGAAGTTCCGCCGGTCGCATTCGACGGCGTCGACGGGTCGGACGGCGCCATGCGGCGAGAAACCGAGGAAGCGGGTGGCGTCGGCCGCCAGATGGGGGGCGGCCGTTCCGTTTCCGAGCGGGTTATGGCCCGCATTTACGCCGACGAGGCGTGGCGCATGCCGCTGGCGTGGCGTCCGTATGCGATTTCGCCGGCGTGGCGTCGCCGCGCAGTGGCGTTGTTCGCGTTTTTTTTCGGCATGTTCTGGTTTGCGTTTGCGTACAGTCTGCTGGCGCCGCGCGGGCCGGAGCCGACGCCCGCCGAGTATGCGGCGATTCTGGAAGTCGCGACCGCATCGCCGGAAACACCAGACTCCGCAAGCGCGTCGTTCGCGCTCGTCAGCGCCGTGCTCGACCCCGCCAAAATCCGGACGGGCCCCGTGGATGTGTCGACGAACTATTTGCTGGCTTTATCCATCTGGGGGATCGTTTTTACGCTGCTTGTGTTTCATTGGTTCGGCAAAGTTGGCCGCTAGCTTTCCCCGCGTGCGACGCCGGCCGGGTTATGGGACGCCCGGCAGGCGTTTATTTTTTGGAAATCAATCCATACTGTTTAACGAAACCGACCGGCGACAGGGAGGGCGGCCATGCGGCTGTCGGATTTGCTCGGATATGCGGACATACGCGATTTGGCGAAGATTGCCGAAACGTACGGTTGCCGTTGCGACGGGCATTCGAAACACGAGCTGATCCAGTCGATTTTGTCGGCGGCCTGTCGCAGGAACGTGTTTGAAGCGCGCGTGGACGCGATGAACGGGTGGGAGATTCGTTTCTGGAGTTATCTGTTATTCGAACGGAAAGAAGAATTTGATCTCGGCGAGCTGATCGCCTTGATCCGACAGTCGGTTTTTCCCGACGAACCGGGACCGGAAGGCGACGCTCGGGAAGCGATCGTCCGGTTTAAACAGCTCGGCTGGCTGTTCAGCGGTCATCTTCCGCATACCCGGCATCTTTACCGGATGCCCGGAGATGTCCGCCGGCGTCTGACCGATGCGTTGGCCGGGCGTTTATCGCGCCGGCTCATATACGTGGAAGAGCCGACTGCGTATCGCGACGAGAAGGGGTGTATCGGCGTCGACGTCGTCCGGCTGTTGGGCGCGGTGGCGGACCTCGAGCCTCAGCTGACCGCCTCGGGCGTTATTCACAAGCGATATTGGCCGCGCATCATCGACCGACTCGCCGTGCCGGAGACGGAATGGCCGAAAGCCGGTTGGCGGTTCGGGTACGGACGGCGTTTTCGCGACTATCCGGACCGGTTCGCACTGCTGTACGACTATTGTTATTATCGCGGATGGGTCGAAGAAATTCCCGGCAAACTCGTCCTTACCGAGAACGGCCGCAGGCGCCTTCTGGAGGGGGCTCCGGAACCGCTTGTGTCGGTGTTCGATTTCTGGCTGAAGCTGTATCGAAGGGCCGTCCCGAACTTGCGGCCGCTTGTCTGCTGGATCGTCCGGCTGACGAACCGCTGGACGACGGCCGAGTCGCTGGCGGAACCGCTCGTACCGTTGATTCGGCCGTTTTATTTCGACTCGCCGAGGACGATTTTCGAATCGCGCGTGTTGCGGATGATGGTTCATCTGGGGCTCGTCCGCGTCGGCCAGTCGGAAGGCTCTGGCCGGGTCGTGAGGCGGAACGAGGCAGAATGGACGGCTGTCTGCGGAGGGATGAAGCTTGATTGAACGCGATCCCGGGTACGCGGCGATGTTGAGTCTTGCGGCAGAGATGGTGCTCGATGAGGCGATTCGCCGTCGGAAACAGGCCGCGCTGTACGAGGCGATCGACCGGGCGTTGGAAGAAGGCGACGTGGAGCGGTTTTTGGTGCTGACGAGCGAGCTGAAGCGGCTGTATGCCTGACGTTTTGCGCGTCCGACCTCGCGTATGCTACATTAAAGTTTAAAGAAATACCGGTCTCGGCGGCCGCCGCATCGGGGCGGGCCGATTGAACGGAAAGGCAAGGAACGGCAGATGAAATTCAACGAGATCGACCGGGATCGTTGGGACGCATGGCGGCCGTATCTGGATACGTGCCTGCTTCCGGTGACCGGGCTGGCGGGCGACGAACCGCCGTGGCGGGCGGCGGAGGTGCTGCGGCGTCTGCGCGATCGGCTGGAACCGTTGGAGATCGCCTTTTACGGCCGGACGGTGACGTTCCCGGCCTTTCATTACGTGTTCGGCGAAAGCGGAGGCGAGGATTGGAAAAGGGCGCTGCGCGGCCTGTGCGGGGCGATCCGCGCTCAGGGCTTCCGGTATGTCGTCGTCGTCACCGACGTCTCCCTCGCGGCTGAGGAAGTCGCGGCCGATCTCGTCGTCGGCCCGAGCGAAGGTGCGGATTGGGCGGCGGAAATCCGCCGGCTGTGGCGGGGCGAAGATGTGACAAAAAACGCAACTTTTTAAAGCCGGCGGTCGTCCGGAGCGTCCGCGAAGCGGCTTTGTCCTTGACGCTTCCGTCCCCCTCGGCTAATATAGGTAATGTCGTGAAGGGGGTTTGCGTCGAACATGCGCGATGACGAACAACAGCAGTCCCTCGAACAGAAGCCTCTCTTGAGACGTGAAATGTCCCGCCGCCAGTTTCTGTGCTATACGCTCGGCGGCACCGGCGCATTCATGGCGGCCGGCACGATCGTGCCGATGCTGCGGTTCGCCGTCGACCCGCTGATCAGCGCCAAGGGCGAGGCGGAATGGGTGAAGGTGATCGAGGAAAGCAAGGTGACCGGCACGCCGACCGAGGTCAATTTCACGAAGCGGCAGGTCGACGGCTGGTACGTCAGCGAACCGAAGTTCGCGGCCTGGATCGCGCGCGATCCGGGAGGGAAAGTATACGCGCTGTCGCCGATCTGCAAGCACCTCGGTTGTACAGTGCAATGGAATTCCGATGCGCGGTTTCCAAATCTGTTTTTTTGCCCGTGCCACGAAGCGCGCTACGACATTAACGGCAAAAATCTGGCCGTCGCGCCGTTGCCGCTTGACGAGTACGACGTCAAGGTGGAAAACGGCTGGGTCTATCTCGGACAAATCGTCCCGAACCGTCGGGTGAAGTGAGGGAGCCGGAGATGATCAAGGCGATCTACAACTGGATCGACGAGCGGCTGGACATTACGCCGCTGTGGCGCGACGTGGCCGATCACGAAGTGCCGGAACATGTCAACCCGGCGCATCATTTTTCCGCGTTCGTGTACTGTTTCGGCGGTCTTACGTTTTTCATCACGGTCATTCAGATTTTGTCAGGCATGTTTCTGACGATGTATTACGTTCCGGACATCGAGAACGCCTATAAAAGCGTCGACTATCTGCAACATCAGGTGCCGTTCGGCGCGATCGTCCGCGGCATGCATCACTGGGGCGCGAGCCTCGTCATCGTGATGATGTTCCTGCACACGCTGCGCGTGTTTTTCACCGGTTCCTACAAGTCGCCGCGCGAGATGAACTGGGTCGTCGGCGTCTTGATTTTCGCGGTGATGCTCGGGCTCGGGTTTACCGGTTATCTGTTGCCGTGGGACAACAAGGCGTATTTCGCGACGAAAGTCGGCATTCAGATCGCGCAAAACGTTCCGCTGATAGGACCTTACATCAAAACGTTCCTGCAGGGCGGCGATATCGTCGGCGCCCAGACGCTGACGCGGTTTTTCGCGTTGCACGTGTTTTTCCTGCCCGGCGTTTTGCTGGGGCTGCTCGCCGCGCACTTCATCATGATCCGCCGGCAGGGCATTTCGGGCCCGCTGTGAAGCGACGCCGGGGCCCGCATAGGGGAAGGAGGAGCGCGTCGTGGCGCACGAGAGGCAAGATCGCGAAGAAAAAATCGTCTACGTCGGCGACTCGCGCGTCCGCAAGCGGACGAAGCCGATTGCGCCGAAAGATTTTTCCGCGTATCCGGGCAAGTCGGAAGTGTTCGTGCCGAATTTCCTGCTGAAAGAGTGGATGGTCGGCGTCGTCGTGCTCGTCGGCTTCCTGCTGCTCGTGCTGCAGGAAAAGGCGCCGCTCGGCTATCCGGCGGACCCGCTCAAGGCCGACTTTATTCCGATGCCGGACTGGTATTTTCTGTTTCTTTATCAGCTGCTGAAATATCCGTACACGTCCCAAGACTGGGTCGTGTTCGGAACGTTCGTGCTACCGGCGCTCGGGTTTCTCGCCCTGTTGCTCGCACCGTTTCTCGACCGCGGGCCGGAACGCCGGTTTTACCGCCGGCCGATCGCCTCGTCGGTCATGCTGCTCTCGCTCTTGGCGATGATTCACCTCACGGTCGTGGCATGGGACCACTACAAACACGAGCTTGCGACCAAGGGCATTACGCCTGAACATATTCAGCGCGAGCAGGAGCTTAAAGAGCAGAAGCAGTCGGGACAGCCGCCCCAGGCCGGGGGAGGCGGCGGCACGCGGCCGGTCGCCATCGTCGGCAAGGATGAGCCGGGCTATTCCATTTACCAGAAGGCGACGTGCGTCATGTGCCACGGCGCCGACCTCGCCGGAAAGCCGGGGGCGCCGAAGCTGCTTGGGATCGGCGACAAGTACGACAAACAGGGCATTTTGGACATCATTCATAAAGGCACGCCGAGCGGCGTCATGCCCGCGCAGTACGACGCGTTGAAAAGCAAGGGGCTGAGCGATGCCGACATCGAACAGCTGGCCGAATGGCTGGCCAAACAGAAATCGTCGTGACGAGGCGGGCGAGTAATGCCATGGCTCGGACGACGGCGCGCGACGTTTGGCGGGACGTGTGGACGGACCGTCGGGTGCTGGCCGCCATCTTGGTCGTTCAGGCGGCGGGCACTGCGTACGGATATTGGTGGTATAAAAATCAAATGATCGAGACGGTAGGCCGTTTGCGGCTCGGCCTGCTGTTGCCGTTCGTGCCGGACAGCCCGACTGCGAGCTTGTTTTTCGCGGCGGCTGCCGGCATGTTGTTTTGGGAGCGGGTGCGCGGTTTACGGTTTCCGCTCGTCGCGCCGGCCCGCGGTTTCATCGAGGCGTACGCCGTCATCGCCTCGTTCAAATACGGCCTGTGGGCGGTAGTGCTGATTGTCGAAGGGGCGCGCCAGGGCGACCCGCTGACGCCTGAACATGTCATGCTCATCGTTTCGCATCTTGCGATGGTTCTCGAAGCTTGCGTCTATGCCGCTTTCTTTACTTATTCGAACCGCGCTGCGCTCGTCGCCGGCGTATGCCTCTTTCTCAACGACGCTGTTGATTATGGTTTGGGTTTGTATCCGTGGCTGCCCGATGTTTTGACCGACGACCTGCGCGCGATTGCGATGTTTACGATTGCGCTTAGCGCCGTGTCCTTGGCGGTCGCTGTCGTTCTTCGGCTTAGCGGCAAGTGATCCGACGCCGTCGGACGGGTATAGAGGCGGACATCCCCACATATCGTGATGATGGGGGGATGTCCGAATGGTTTGCGGCAAGTGGGCTGCGCGGCCGACGGCGGCATTACGGGTGGCGGCCGTTCTGTCCGCGATGTTCTGGCTGGCGGCCGCCGCAACGCCTGACTTCCGGGCGTCGGCGACAGAAGGCGATACGGTCGTCCGGTTTGAGCAGGCGGCAAACAACTGGTACGACGTCGTTCGCAGCCGCGAACGGGAGAGAGCGTTGGCCCAGGCCCGACTTGTCCGATTGCTGGCGGCCGAAGTGAGGGTGGAACGCCCTAACCTTTCCACGGCGATGGACGCGGTCGATAAGGCGATCGACCGCGGGGAACGCGCTCTGAAGGCGGGTGTGGACGCTCAGGAGGCACTGTCGGCTGCGGCGAGCGTGCGGCTGGCGGCCGACGCGGTTGCGGGGCATCGCGTTCCGCTTTGGAAACAATATATACGACCGGTGCGCGGCGAACTCGATCGGCTGGCGGACGCCGTACACGACGCCGATCGGACGTCCGCGTTCCGAGCGGTTGTACGACTTGCCGCGATCGTTCGCCTGTTGGAACCGGCGCTGTTGGCCGCCGGTACCGAGCCGGAAATGATGGCGTATATTCGCAGGCTACTTGCCGGTCTTGATCGAAAACTGGCCGACGGCGCGGTTCCCCTGCAGGACGTCGACCGCGACGCGGCCGAACTGCGCAAGGCCGTATTGGTGATCTTCGGAGAGGAAGACGACCGCGACGCGTTCGCGCCTCCCTCGATTTCAGACGGTGAAACGACGAATATCATCGGGGCGGCTTCGATATTTGCGGCAATCCTGGCTGCGCTTGCATATACTGCGTACCGTATGTATCGGGGGGGACAGGACGTCGTTCCCGTGCGCGGCAAAGGCGCGGACCGCAACGGATGACGCCGAGTCTGGGGATAGGACTGTCGACGATACGGCAAGAAAATTCGCCGCGGTCATTCCGGCCGGAAGCCTTCGCCGAGCACGTCCGCGACGTCGCTGATGATGATGAACGCGCCGGGATCGACGGCCCGGACGATTTGCCGAAGTCGGCGCACTTCGTGGCGGTAGACGACGCAATAGACGATGTGTCGGTTTTTGCCCGAGTAGGCGCCGACGGCGGGCAATAGCGTCGCGCCGCGGTCGAGCTCGTGCAGGATGCGCTCGGCGATCGCGTCCGCCCGGTCCGTCACGACGGTAAACGCCTTGGCCTCGTAGCCGCCCTGGGCGATATAGTCGATGACGCGGGTGGCGACGAACACCGCGACGAGCGTGTAGAGTACTTTTTCTTTCGGCAAATAGAGCAAAGATGAACCGATGACGGCCGAATCGATGACGAGGATCATCTGCCCCATGCTCCAGCCTTTCCATTTGTGCAGGACGCGGGCGATGATATCGACGCCGCCGGTCGTGCCACCGAACCGGAACACGATGCCGATGCCTGTTCCCAGCGCAAGCCCCGCGTAGAGCGCCGCCAGCAAATAATCCGACGTTTTGAACGGCTCCACCAGGCCTACGCCGACCAGACGTTCCGTCACCCACAAAAAAAACGCGACGCACAGCGTGCCGAACACAGTATAAGCCATAGCGCCTTTGCCGAGCACTCTCCATCCGATCCAAAACAAAGGGATGTTCAGCACAAGCGTCATCCAGGCCGGCGACAGGCCGAATGCGTAATACAGCAACACGGCGATACCCGTGACGCCGCCTTCCATCAGCTCGTTCGGAATAACGAAGTAATGAAGCCCGAATGCGTATAGGGCGGTGCCGAATGCGATCGGAACCGCGTTGCGGAGATGTTCGACAGCTTGTTTCACCGAAAGACCCTCCCCGTCGGCGTATGCAGCGCCTTTTACCAGTATACCAGTTTTACGCGGGTTCCCCTACGTGGTGATTTTGCGGCGGCCGCAGCAGGCGCCGTTTTTTGACGAGGGAGGACGTCCTGTTATAATGGTGTTTGAACGGACAGCGAGTCGGGCGGGAAGGGAACGGTGCATGCATGGAAGGAAAAACTCTTCGGCGCATGCAGCAGGAAGTGGATGAATACATATCCCAATTTAAAGAAGGATATTTCCGGCCGTTGACGATGCTGGCCCGTCTGACGGAAGAGG
The DNA here is from genome assembly GCA_002507565.1 of Candidatus Reconcilbacillus cellulovorans. Taxonomy (GTDB): domain Bacteria; phylum Bacillota; class Bacilli; order Paenibacillales; family Reconciliibacillaceae; genus Reconciliibacillus; species Reconciliibacillus cellulovorans. The sequence continues at coordinate 143,021 of MOXJ01000001.1, read as the reverse complement.
TCGGCGAGTTGGCAAGAGAGATCAACCATCGGTTCGGAGAAAAGCCAAAAAAGCCGGACGAGCCGGAAAACTCTGTCGAGATGGAGCTCGGCGATCTGCTTTTCATCCTGATCTGTTTCGCCAATTCGCTCGGCATCGATCTGACGGAGGCGCACGACCGGGTGATGGAAAAATTCCGCACCCGCGACGCGAACCGATGGACAAGAAAGGACGTGGATCCCGATGGACGGCGTTCGGACTGAACCGATCCGCGTGGCGGTGACGGGTGCTTGCGGCCGGATGGGGCGGGAAGTCGTTCGGCTCGCGCTGGAAGATGAGGGGTTGCGGTTGGTAGCGGCCGTCGACCGCGAACGCGTCGGCCTGGATGCGGCCGCGATCGTCGGCAAACCGCCTTGCGGCGTCGCGCTGACGGACGATCTGGAACTTGCTCTTTTGGAATCCGGAGCGGAAGTATTGGTCGATTTCACAACCCCGCGTGCGGTGTTCGAAAACGCGAAAACAGCCATCCGCCTCGGCGTTCGTCCGGTCATCGGCACGACCGGCATGTCGGCCGAGCAAATCGCGGAATTGGACGCGCTTTGCCGGCAAAAAGGAATCGGCGGCGTCGTCGCGCCGAATTTTTCGATCGGCGCGGTGCTGATGATGCGGTTTGCCGAGCAGGCCGCCAAATATTTTCCTCATGTTGAAATCATCGAATATCACGGCGACCAGAAGCTGGACGCCCCGTCGGGAACATCGCTGGAGACGGCGGAGCGCATCGCGCGGCAACGCCCCGAGTTCCGCCAGGGACATCCGGACGAAGAGGAAAAGCTAAAAGGAGCACGCGGCGGCTACATCCACGGTTTTCGTATCCACAGCGTGCGCCTGCCCGGTATTTTCGCGCAGCAGGAAGTCGTGTTCGGCGGCTACGGGCAAACGCTCAAAATCCGCCACGATTCCTACGATCGGGCGGGGTACATGCCGGGCGTCGCGCTCGCCGTGCGGAAAGTATTCGGATTGACGGGCATTGTTTACGGATTCGACGCGCTGCTGGACTGATCTCCGGACGACGGCGGAGGCGACGTGGTACATGATGAATATCGCACTCATCGCGCACGACCGGAAAAAAGACGACATGCTCGATTTTGTGACCGCCTACGTTCACGTTTTCGCTCGCCACCGGCTGTTTGCGACGGGAACGACCGGGCGGCTGATTATGGAAAAAACGGGGTTGCCGGTTCACTGCTTTCTGTCGGGCCCGCTCGGCGGCGACCAGCAGATCGGCGCGCTTGTCGCACGCAATGAGATCGATCTTCTGATTTTTTTGCGGGATCCATTGACCGCCCAGCCGCATGAGCCGGACATCCAGGCGCTGCTTCGGCTCTGCGACGTGCACGGCGTTCCGGTGGCGACCAATATCGCGACGGCCGAGCTGTTGGTGCGCGCGCTGGAACGCGGCGATTTCGCCTGGCGGGACGTCGTTCGCGGGGAAGTCGGGGCCCCGGGCGAAGCGGTCGAAAACGGCCAGGGGGAATCGGCATGAAGGAGGGACTCGACCTGCTCGTCGTCGCCGCCCATCCCGACGATGCGGAGATCGGCGCAGGAGGGCTGATGGCCAAATACGCCGCTGCGGGTTTGCGAGTCGGCGTCGTCGACTTAACGCAGGCGGAGATGTCGTCCAACGGCACGCCCGAAATCCGCCAGGCCGAAAGCGAGCGCGCTTCGAGCGTGCTCGGATTGGCTGTCCGCGTCAACCTCGGATTGCCGGACCGGACGTTTGCGCGCGAGCCGGAGGCGATCGACCGGCTTGTACGGGCGATTCGCGAGCTTCGGCCGCGCGTCGTGTTGGCGCCGCATTGGGACGACCGGCATCCCGATCATGTCGCGTGCTCGCGGATTACGGAAGAGGCGGTGTTCAGCGCGAAACTTCGGCGGTATCTGCCCGACGTCGAACCGTTTGAAGTCGGGCGGCTTTATTTTTATTTCATCAACGGTTGGGCGCATCCCGACATCGCCGTCGACGTGACGGACGTCTACGAAATCAAGCGGCGGGCGCTCCGGTGCTACGAAAGCCAGTTTACGCCGCCCGGAACGGACGGGCGCTATGTCGCGACGCCGCTTAACACCGGGTATCTCGACTTCGTCGAAACGCGCGACCGGTCGGTCGGCCGCCTCATCTCGGCAGAGTATGCCGAAGGATTTGCGGCCAAAGGTCCGGTGCGCGTCGAACGGCTCTGAAGGGGGGACGGCCATGCCGGAGACGTTTCGGATCGGAATCACGTGTTATCCGACGCTCGGCGGTTCCGGCGTCGTGGCGACCGAACTCGGCAAGCTGCTCGCCGAAAAGGGCCACGAAGTCCATTTTATTACCTATAGTCTTCCTTTTCGACTTGGATCATTTTATAAAAATATTTATTACCACGAAGTCGAAATCTGCGACTATTATGTGTTCAAGTATCCGCCGTACGATTTGTCGTTGGCCAGCAAAATGGCACAGGTGGCGCAGATGCGCGGGCTTGATCTTCTGCATGTCCACTATGCCGTTCCGCATGCCCTGTGCGCGCTGCTCGCCCGTGAGATCGTCGGCGGCGGTTTGAAAGTCGTGACGACGTTGCACGGGACGGATATTACGATTCTCGGCCAAGACCCGTCGCTCAGCGATCTGATCCGGTACGCGATCGACCGCAGCGACGCTGTAACGGCCGTTTCCGACGATTTGATCCGGCAGACGCGCTTGACGCTCGGTGTCTCAAGGTCGATCGACCGGATTTACAATTTCGTCGATTCGCGCGTTTATTACCCGCACGACGTCGCTTTGTGGCGCAGGGAGTTTGCCGAACCTCATGAAGCGGTGTTGCTGCACATTTCGAATTTCCGGCCGGTCAAACGTGCGACCGATGTCGTCGACATTTTCGAAAAAGTAAACGCCGTCATGCCGGCCCGCCTCGTACTGGCCGGGGAAGGCCCGGAGCTGTCGGTCGTCTGTTCGCTCATCCGCGAGCGGGGGCTCGAAGACCGCGTCTTGTATCTCGGCAAGCGGGACGACGTCGCCCAGGTGCTGTCCTTGGCCGACGTCTTGCTTTTGCCGTCGGAGAAGGAAAGCTTCGGCCTCGTCGCCCTGGAGGCGATGGCCTGCGGCGTTCCGACCGTCGGCTCGCGGACGGGCGGGTTGCCGGAGGTAGTGGTGCATGGCGAGACGGGTTTTCTCGCACCGGTCGGCGATACGGACGCCATGGCTTCTTACGTGATTCGCCTGCTGGAGGACCGCGACCTGTACCGCCGGATGTCGCGCAAGGCGATCGACGTCGCGCGCAGCCGGTTTTGCGGCGAACGCGTGGCGATTCAGTACGAAAACGTCTACCGGCGCATCCTCGGGCTCGACCTGCTTCCTGAACCGGAATGCTGACGTCAGAGGAGGGATCGTTCTGGACAATACGGAATCGACGCTCTGGTCGGAAGGCCGGCAAGTGCTGGAAACCTTGAAACGGTTCGGCCATGAGGCCTATTTTGTCGGCGGTTGCGTGCGCGACCGTGTGGCCGGAAGACCCGTTCACGACATCGACATCGCGACGTCGGCCAAACCGGAAGAGATCGTCCGCGCCTTCCCGCGCACGGTGCCGACGGGCATCCGGCACGGGACGGTGACGGTCTTGATGCGCCGCCATGCCTTTGAGGTGACGACGTTCCGGAAAGAATCCGAATACGAGGATTTCCGCCGTCCGAAGTCCGTCGAATTCGTCTCCGACCTGTACGAGGATTTGCGGCGGCGCGATTTCACCCTGAACGCCATGGCGATGGATGCCGACGGCCGATTGATCGACCCGTTCGGCGGAAAACGCGACCTGGAAGCCGGCGTGCTCAGGTCGGTCGGCTCTCCCGAGGAACGGTTCCGCGAGGATGCCCTTCGCATGTTGCGCTGCATCCGGTTTGCCTGCGAGTTCGGCCTTTCGATCGAGCCGAACACGTGGAACGCTCTTCTGGCAAACGCGCCGCTTCTGGAACACATCGCGATGGAACGCGTTCGGACGGAGTTGGAAAAAACGTTCGAAGGGCGCGACCCGACCCGCGGAGTTGCGGTTTTGGCCGAAAGCGGGTTGTTTCGGCACTTTCGCGAACCGCTCGGTTTTTCCGACGAGGCGTGGCTGGCGCTGCCCTCGGAGTGTTCGTTCATCGGCGCTCTTTCGCGTCCGGAGACGCGCTGGGCGGCGATCTGGATCGGGCTCGGCGCGACGGCGGAACGCGCGGTTGCCGCCATGCGCCGTCTTCGTTTTTCGTTGGACAAGATTGAATCGATCTCCTCTATTCTCGCGTTCGGCCGGGCGCTCGGCGGCATACAGCCCGGCGGCGCGAAAACGGCGTCGTCCGGCGATCTGCGCGAACGTTGGACGGCCGCCGTGCTTCGACATGGAGAACGCGCGGCGTCCGGCTGGCTGGAATGGGCGCGCGCGGCCGGGGCGGTCCGAGCCGGCGCGCAGGGCCGGCTCGCCGAAGGCGACGTTGAGCAGGTATTGGAAAACGGGGAGGCTTGGACGCTCGGCATGCGGGTCGCCCGTAGAGAGGACTTGGCCGTCGGCGGCGACGATTTGATGCGGCTCCTCCATCGCCCGCCGGGGCGATGGCTGGGGCGGCTTTTGGACGAACTGACGTTGGACGCGGCGCTCGGGCGGGTGGCCAACGAGCGGGAAGCGTTGCTTGAAGCCGCGCTCCGCAAGGTAGGAGCGGGCGAAGGGGGGGAAAGCAGGTGAGACGCGCCGACGACCGTCTGGAAGCCGTCGAGGCGTGGTTTGTCGAGAACGCCGGACGATGGGTGTCGGGCGCCGAGATCGGCCGCCTGTTCGGGGTGACCCGGTCGGCGCTCTGGAAATATGTCCGCCGCCTCGAGGAGAAGGGGTATCGGTTCGAAACCGCGCCGCGGCGCGGTTATCTTCTGGCGGATGCGCCTGATCGGCTGACCGAAGCCGACGTCTTGAGCCGGCTGGACACGCGTGTGTTCGGCAGGCAACTGCTTTGCCTGGAGGAATCGCCTTCCACGCAGGACGTCGCCGCCGCCTGGATCCGTGAAGGCGCAGGCGAGGGAGCCGTCGTCGTCGCAGACCGGCAATCGGCGGGAAGGGGGCGAATGGGAAGGTCGTGGCATTCCCCGCCGGGGACGGGGCTTTGGTTCAGCGTCATTTTAAAGCCAAACATCCCCGTTTACCGGATTCCCCAGTTGGGGCTCGTGACGGCCGTCGCGCTGTGTAGGGCGGTCCGTTTTCTGGCCGGCGTGTCGGCCGCGCTGAAATGGCCGAACGATCTGCTCGTCGGCGATCGGAAAGCCGCGGGCATCCTGCTCGAATCAAGCGCGGAAGACGAGCGCGTCCGCCACGTCGTCGTCGGCATCGGCGTCAACGTCAACGCCGATCCGGACCGGTTTCCCGAGCCGATCCGGCATACGGCGACGTCGCTGTCGAAGGAGGCTGGGCGGCGGCTGTCGCGAGCGGAGCTGTTGGCGGGATTTTTAGGCGAATTCGAGCGGATGTACGAACTGTATCTCACTGAAGGGTTCGAGCCGTTCCGCACGTTATGGGATGCGTATTCGGCGACCGTCGGCAAGCGGGTTGCCGTTCGGACGGCGGACCGGACCGTCAAGGGCGTCGCGCTTGGCCTTGACCCGTCGGGTGCCTTGGAAATCCGTCTCGAAGATGGAACAGTCGAGCGCGTCGTGTCCGGAGAATGCGAACAATGTCGCGAAGCCGAAGGTTGAGCGGACCGTCAGGCGGAAACGTCAAGACCTTTGCCGAAACGTTGCGTTTTATCCCAAACGATTGGTTTGCGTTTGCGCTTCTGATAGCGCCAAGCGCCGCGGAGAAGCACGAGATACCAAAGCTGCGCATAGGTAAAATACATCGCCAGCGCGACGGCCAGATCGACGGCCCGAAAGCGCGGTTTGTCCAGCATTTGGGCGGACAAAAGTTGAAGAAACAGAATAAACCAGGAATCGAACCAGAAAAGAAGCAACGGCAAATTCGACGGCGCCGCGAACAGACCGGTGAGTCCCAATAAGAAACAAATGTTGGAGTAGGTCATCATCAAAACGCCAAGGATATAAATCGAAAGAAGCTGAACGGCGTCGATCGCCGCTCTGCCGCGGAACTCTCGGGCGTGGCGCAAAGATTTGGCGATTAAATAAAAATTGCCCTCCATCCATCGCGTCCGCTGACGAAACCAGACGGAAAACGTCTCCGGTTCTTCTTCCCATGAGACGGCTTCCGGGACGACCACCAATTGGCCTCCGCGCTTATTCAGCGAGATGGATAGGTCGGCGTCTTCGGCCAACGCGTTCGGATCGTATCCGCCCGCTGCGATGAGCGCGTCCCGGCGTACGACCATGACGGTGCCGGGCAACGATCCTAGCCGGAACAACCGCCATCTTCCCGCCTGCATCAACAGCTGAAACGTCGAAAATTCGAGTGCGATGCATCGCGTGAAGAAATTGCGCGACTCGTTCAGCGTCCGGACGTGGCCGACCGCACCGACGGCTTTCGGCGTCGAGACAGCGGCGTGGAGGAGTTTCATCAGACAGTCGGGAGCCGGGCGATTGTCGGCGTCGAACACCGCCACATAGTCCGAGTCGGTAACCGAAATGCCGTAATTGAGGACGCGCGCTTTGCCTTTCGGCTGGCCGGGCGGCACATCGATGCAGTGGATGAAGGGCACTTGTTCTGCGTAAAATCGGGCGATTTCCGCCGTATGATCCGTCGAACCGTCGTTCAGCACATAGATGTCGAGTTTTCCCGGATAGCGGAGTTTTCGCATCGCTTCCAACGTATCGGCCAGCACCAGGCTTTCGTTGTAGGCGGGAATCAGCAACGCGACGCTCGGATAGCGCTCGGGGATCGGATAGCGGCTCGGGGTGAGCCGTTCGTATATGCCTGCGACGGCCAAAACGCAATGGTACAGCAACAACAGCCAAAAAAAACCGGACGATATATAAAAGAATACCAATATGACCGTCATGATTGAGAAGTTTTTTCTCCTTTCCAGATAGTCAGTTCGCGTTCAACGCTTTCCCAGTCTTTGAAATTCCACTCTTGATATCGGATTTCGACGGGAAATCCGCCGTTCCATTTTCGGTAAAAGCGGTCGACGACGCGTTCCACCGTTTCCGGCTGAGCGTTCGACAACAGGATGATCAGCCGACGGTTGTCCAACATGCCGACGACGTCGTAGTAACTGCGCACGCATTGTTTCCATGTTTCACATAGTTTCTCAAACGAGACATTCAGCTTATAGTCGTCCAGCTCTGCCGGCAAGGCGACGATGAGGCTGATCAACCGTTCGTTTCGACGCAAGGCGCCGTGGAACAGCATTTTAGCTTTTTCGACGAACTCCTGAAAAGTGAAAACGTCGAACTTTTCATCGACTTTGCCTAATTCTTTGAGCTTTAATCTCAAATTTTCCGTTTCATCCATCCATTGACGGACCGTTTTCGAAAGTAGCCAACCTGCGATCGTCGTGAGGCTGAACACCAACTGTTCGACGATCCACTGACCTTGCGGCCGAAGATCGGCGGGTATGGTAAAGGCCTTCCACACATAGTAGAAACAGAGAAGGAACAGGTAAACCGCGAGGAGAAGAAAACTTTTTCGCTTGTCCAGCAAAAAGAAGACGGCTTGCAACAAGAAAACGTTCAGCGACAGCAACAAGAACATTTCCCGATTCAGGACGATCGACCCATAGGCTAAAAGTCCCAACAGCGTCAGGACTAACGACGGAATTCCCGATTCGATCCGGGCCAATCGGCATCCCCCGCTTTCTCTATCATTCCTACCACAGTTTCTGAAAAGAATCAATAACGCATATGCATAGGGAGGTGTTTGTCGGTATTTTCCGCTCGGCATGCTTGTGGAACTGCTCACGGATGGGGTATAATACCTTCAAGAGGCGATATCGTCCCGGACGAACCGCACTCGATGAGATTCACCGCGAATCTGTTTTCAAGTTCGCGCGGAAACGACGGCTTTTCGCCCGTAGCCCGAACCGGCGCTATGCGCGCCGCGAGCCGGGACCGGGACGGAAAGGAAAGTTTCGGCGTTCGAGCTTGACGGTGCGCGAACCTTTCGGGTCCCGTCCGGGACGCTGAAAGGTTTTTTTATTTGCGTTCCGGGAGGCGGGTTCATGAGTGCGAAGACGGTGTCGACCGCGACGCTGCGGAAAATGAAACGCGACGGCGTGCCGATCGCCGTCGTGACGGCATACGATTATCCGACGGCAAAACTCGCGGAAGAGGCGGGCGTCGATGTACTGCTGGTCGGCGATTCGCTGGGTAATGTCGTGCTCGGCTACGAATCAACGTTGCCCGTTACGCTGGACGATATGATCCGCCATACCCGCGCGGTGACGCGAGCGGTGACGCGACCGCTCGTCGTCGCGGATATGCCGTTTATGACGTATCATGGCGGCGCAGACGAGACGCTGCGCAACGTCGCGCGGCTGATGCGGGAAGGCCGCTGCCATGCGGTCAAGGTCGAAGGGGGTCGGGAAGTCGCCGACGCCGTGCGGGCCATCGTTCGGGCCGGGGTGCCGGTGATGGGCCACATCGGCCTGACGCCGCAGTCGGTTTATCGGATCGGCGGCTATCGCGTGCAGGGGAAAACGGCGGAGCAAGAGCAACGCTTGCTCGATGATGCGTTGGCTCTGGAAGAAGCGGGCGTGTTTGCGATCGTGCTGGAGCTCGTCGAGGAGGAAGTCGCCCGCCGCGTGACGTCCCGCGTCTCGGTGCCGACGATCGGCATCGGTTCAGGCGCCGGGTGCGACGGACAGGTGCTCGTCTTTCACGACCTCGTCGGCTATGCGCCGCACGATACGCCGAAACGGTTCGTTCGCCGTTACGAAGATCTCGGTTCCCGCATCCGGGACGCGCTCGCGCGCTACGTCGACGATGTGCGGAACAGGCGATTCCCGTCCGATGAAGAATCGTTCCGCTTCGAATCGTCTTCCGCGCGTTCGGGAGGCGAGGCGGGATGAAAGTCGTGCGGACGATCGCGGAGGCGCGCGCCGCCGTAGAGGCTTACCGTGAGCGGACGATCCGCGGCGGCGGCAGGCCGTCGATCGGATTCGTCCCGACGATGGGGTATTTGCACGAAGGTCACCTCAGCCTCATGAAGGCTGCACGGCGGGACACGGAATTCGTCGTCTTGAGCGTTTTCGTCAATCCGCTGCAGTTCGGTCCTTCCGAAGATTACGAACGGTATCCTCGCGACGAAGCGCGCGACTTGCGGATGGCCGAAGAAGCGGGCGTCGATCTCGCCTTTTTGCCCGACGTCCGCGAAATGTATCCGGAACCGCCGAAAACGCGCGTGATCGTATCGGAACTGAGCGAACCGCTGTGCGGCAGGAGCCGACCGGGGCATTTCGAGGGCGTCGCAACGATCGTCGCCAAATTGTTCCATATCATCCAGCCGGATCGTGCCTATTTCGGACTCAAGGACGCCCAACAGGTGGCGGTCGTCGAACGAATGGTCGCCGATCTGAACATCCCCGTTCAGATCGTCGCGTGCCCGACGGTGCGCGAGCCCGACGGACTGGCGCTCAGTTCCCGGAATGTGTATCTGTCGCCCGAAGAGCGAAAGCAGGCGACGGTTCTTTATCGGGCGTTGTCGCGCTTGGACGAATGGCTGGCGCAGGGTTTGACCGCTCCACAAGAGCTGAAACGGAGGCTGGAAGAAGAAATCCGGACCGCGCCGCTGGCGGACATCGATTATGTCGAGGTGCTCGAATATCCGTCGCTGTCGCCGGTGAAGACGCCCTCGGTCGTGGACGCCGGGCGCATCATCGCCGCGGTGGCGGTCCGTTTCGGAAAAACGAGGTTGATCGACAATCGGATTCTCGATTTTCGGACCGGGGAGGCGGCGACATGTTCCGGACGATGATGAAATCCAAAATTCATCGCGCGACCGTGACGGAAGCGAATCTGCACTACGTCGGCAGTATCACGATCGATGAACAGTTGATGGAGATGGCGGATCTCTTGCCGAACGAAAAGGTGCAAGTCGTTAACAATCATAACGGCGCTCGTCTGGAGACGTATGTCATACCGGGGCCGCGCGGCAGCGGCATGATCGGGTTAAACGGCGCGGCCGCCCGGCTCGTCCAGCCGGGCGACACGGTGATCATCATTTCGTACGCCGTCATGAACGACGAGGAGGCGCGGAAGCATCGGCCCAAAGTGTTGATTATGGACGGCGACAATAAGGTGGCTTCCGTATTGTCCGACGAGCCCCATTCGACCGTCCTGTAGCGTTTCCCGCCCGCCTTTGGTATGCTTATGGCTGGGAGCGGAATTGAACCAAGACGGGGGATGGCGGGAGCGATGAAGTACGCCGTGTTGGACGTCGAAACGACCGGATTCGATCCGGATAACGACCGTATCGTCGAGCTGGCCGTGGTCCTGATGGACGGCGTCGACGTCGTCGGTCGGTTCGTTTCGTTCGTCCGTCCCGAACGGCCGCTGCCCGCGCGGATTTCGCGGCTAACCGGCATTGCCGAATCCGATCTTCGCGACGCTCCGGCCATGGCGGAACTTTTGCCGAAAGTGCTTCCGCTGCTCGAGGACCGGGTGCTGGTCGGTCATAACGTCGGATTCGATCTTAAGTTTTTGTGTCGTGAAATGGAAGAAAATGGTTATTTTGCTTGGGCGGGCCGTTCGCTCGATACGGCCGATTTCGTGCGCGTGCTGTTTCCGACATGGGCGGAGCGGTCGCTGGCGTACGTTGCCGGTAAATTGGGGATTCCGCACGAGCGGCCGCATCGTGCAGGCCCTGATGCGGAGGCGACGGCGGGCGTCTGGAAGGCGTGTCTTGACAAAATGCGCGCGCTGCCTTTGACGGCAGTGCGCAGGATCGCCGAGCTGTTCAGAGGCGAAGGATCGGATTTTGCTTGGTTTTGGAATGAAATGGCAAGTCTCCGCCGTGAAATGGAAGACGTGCCGGGTTTTCGTGTTTTCCGCGATTTTGCTTTTGCCGTCGGCGAATGGGGAAACGACGAGGTGCAGGATGACGTCGAGAAAGACCGTTTGCCGCTCGACGGTTCGTTCGCGGAGTTTTATCGGGACGTCAAAGAGCGTCTGCGCACGCGGTTCGACGCATATGAGGAACGCCGTTCCCAGGACCAGATGGCCGAAGCGGTTGCGTCGGTTCTCGAAGAGGGCGGACTCTTGCTTGTCGAAGCGGGAACCGGCACAGGTAAGACGCTCGGTTATCTCGTTCCCGCGTTATTTCATGCGTTGGGCACCGGGGAAAAGGTCGTCGTATCGACGCATACGGTCAATCTACAGGAACAGCTCCGCCGGCGCGATTTGCCGCTGCTTGCGGACGTCGTTCCGCATCCGTTTCGGGCTGCCGTGCTCAAAGGCCGCAACCGGTATCTTTGCCTTCGCAAATGGGAATGGAAGGCGACGGCGGCCGAATTCGAAACCGCGGAAGACCGTATGCTGGCCGCACAACTTATCGTTTGGCTTACGGAAACCGAAACCGGCGACGTGGAAGAACTGTCGCTCGACTCGCAAGGGCGTCAATTATGGAAATCTATAGAAAGTGATGCGGATTCTTGTCTTAACCGTGCCTGCCCTTGGTTTCGGATGTGTTATTATCACCGCGCGCGGCACGATGCTCAGCGGGCTGACATCATCGTGACCAACCATGCGCTGCTTTTGACCGATTTTCAGGTTGATCGCCGTGTGTTGCCTTCTTACTCGCGGTTGATCGTCGACGAGGCGCACCATCTCGAGGAGACGGCTTCGCGGCATTTCGGTCGAGCGGTGTCGGCGCGCGACTTTTCCGCCTTGTTCGCACGCCTTTACAAGGACGCGAGAACCGGATTTTTGCCGCTTTTGCGGATCAGAATGAAAGAATTATATGAAATAGATAAAGAACGCTTGGAGGAAACGCTTGATCATCTGGAAAGCCTTGTTGTAGAGGCGAGCGCTCAATGGGAGGCGCTGATCCGGCGGTGGGAAGGATGGCTTTCCGACGCGATTTCGGCTCGTTCGGAATCCGGGGAATGCCTCGTGCGCTGGAAACGCGACGCGCTCCCGCCGGATTGGAACGAGACCGTTCGCCAGGTGAATGCGTTTCTAGAAACGATCGACAGTTTGGCGGACGGGCTGTCGCGGTTGTCCGAAGCGCTGCGGCAGGAGCTTGAACCTTCCGCGACGAGTGGGCTGGCCGTCGATGTAGCGGGGATCGCCAAGGAGCTCGTCCGTTTGAGGGATGATTTGGCTTTTTTGATCGCGCTTGACGACGAACGGTATGTATATTGGCTCGAGGGCGTTTTTTCGTCGCGTGGAAAATGGACGAACGTCGCGGCGACGGCCGTTCCTGTCGATGTCGGCGACTTGTTGCGGGAGAACGTATTTGAGGCCAAAGACAGCGTCGTGCTGACGTCGGCGACGTTGACCGTCGGCGATTCGTTCGATTACGTACGCGAGCGGCTGGGGCTGGCGGCGGACGATCCGGTTTTTGCAGAATCGGTTCGCGTCGTCCGGCTGTCTTCACCGTTTTGTTACCGCGAGCAGTCGCTCGTGATCATTCCGAACGATTTTCCGAAAATCGGAGGCGTTCGCCCGGATCCCGCATTTGTCGAACGACTGGCGGAATCGCTCGCCGAGACCGCCCTGACGACCGGGGGCCGCATGCTCGTTCTGTTCACGTCGTACCGGATGTTGCGCGACGTGTACGACGAGTTGGATCGCAGGCTTGCGCCGCACGGCATTCGGGTGTTCGGCCAGGGCGTCGACGGCGCCAGCCGCAGCCAGCTCGTCCGCCTGTTTCAGGAATGCAGCCGTTCGGTGCTTCTGGGGACGAGCAGTTTTTGGGAAGGCGTCGACATTCCCGGTGGGGCGCTCAGCTGCCTGGCCATCGTCCGGCTGCCGTTCGAGCCGCCGCGTCATCCCGTCGCCGAGGCGAAGGCGGAATGGCTGAAACGGATGAACAAAGATCCGTTTCTTCATTATTCGGTTCCACAGGCCGTCATTCGGTTCAAACAGGGATTCGGCAGGCTGATCCGGCGCTCGACCGACCGAGGTGTCGCGATCGTGTACGATTCCCGCGTTCTGGAAGCCCGGTACGGAAAATATTTTTTGCGGTCGCTTCCCGAACCGACTGTCGAAGCGCTGCCGACGCGGCGGATCGCCGCGCGCGTCGCCGAATGGCTGAAAGGGGAGTCTTTATGAAAACCGAACGCATTTCGGAGGCGGTCGTACGCCGGCTGCCGATTTATTTACGACATCTCGAGGAATTGCGGCGCAACGGCGTGCGGACGATTTCGTCGAAGGAACTCGGCCGCAAGCTGGATCTGAATCCGGCGCAAATCCGCAAGGATCTCGCATATTTTGGGGAATTCGGAAAAAAGGGGATTGGTTATGACGTTTCTTATTTGATCGAAAAGATCAGGCAAATTCTAAAACTGGACCGGACGATCGCGGTCGGACTCGTCGGAGCGGGCAACCTCGGTCGGGCGCTTTGCAATTACAACGCCTATCTACGCGACAATATGAAAATCGTCGCCGTATTCGACGCGGCTCCGGAAAAAATCGGCCAGAAGATCAACAACCTGACGATCTTGCCGATGGACGAGCTTGCGGCGACGGTTGCGGCGAAAAACATCCGGATCGGCATCATCACCGTTCCCGCTTCCGAAGCGCAGTCCGTCGCGAACCGTTTCGTCGAGGCGGGCGTCGACGCGATTTTGAATTTCGCGCCCGTTGTCTTGCGCGTGCCGCCGCATGTCCGCGTTCATCATGCCGATTTCACAGCGGATCTCCAGAGTTTGGCTTATTATTTAAATTGATCGCACAGGCTCTAGAATTGGCGTAGCCAGCGGATCGCTTCGTAGACGACGAACGACAGGACGGCCGTTCCCGGCAAGGTCAATACCCAGGCGTAGACGATTTTGCCGGCGACGCCCCAGCGCACGGACGACAATCCGCGGGAAAGGCCAACGCCGATAATGGAACCGGTGATCGTGTGCGTCGAGCTGACCGGAATGCCGAGCTTCGAGACGGTCGTCAGAATGGTCGCCGCCGCGGTTTCCGCCGCAAAGCCGTGAATCGGTTCGAGTTTGCTCAGGCGCAAGCCCATGGTCTTGACGACTTTCCATCCGCCGACGGCGGTGCCGATGGCGATGGCCAGTCCTGCGGACACTTTGACCCACGCGGGGATGTCGGAACCGGTATGCGCCAGTCCGCCGATCGTCAACGCCATCATCATGATGCCCATCGTTTTCTGCGCGTCGTTGGTGCCGTGGCTGAACGACATGAACGAAACCGACAGCAGCTGAAGCCATCCGAACGTTTTCCGCACGCGCGAATGCGGAACGCGGGCGAACGCGGCGTTCAGCAGGCGCATCAGCACATAGGCGGCGGCGATGCCGATCGCCGGCGACACGAGCATCGCGAGCAACGTCATGTAAATGCCTTTGGCGACGAGCACTCCGGCGCCGCCGTAGGCATAGGCCGCCCCGACGATTCCGCCGATGAGCGCGTGGGAGGCGCTGATCGGCAGGCCGAGCAACGTCATGAGCGTGTTCCAGGCGATCGCACCGATCAAGATGGCGGCGACGACGTATAGATCGGACATACGCGACGGATCGGCGATTCCTTTGAAAATCGTTTTGGCGACGCCGGTGAATGCAAACGCGCCGGCTAGATTAAGCGCCGCCGCCAGCAGCACGGCGTGCAGCGGTTTGAGCACGCGCGTCGCCACGACGGTGGCGATGGCGTTGGCGGAGTCGTTCCAGCCGTTCGTGAAGTCGAAAAAGAGGGCGAGCGCCAACACGAGGACGACGAGCAAGCTGATGTCAGGCATATTTCAGAACCACGCTTTCCAAAATGTCGGCGACGTCTTCGCAGCAATCGGTCGTTTCTTCAAGCCGTTCGTAAAGTTCTTTCAGCTTAAAATCGCGATAGGGATCGCTCGGCTTGGTGAAAATGTCGCGGATCCCTTCCCGCATCAGGCGATCCGCTTCGTTTTCCAGGTCGTTGATGCGGACCGTATGTTCGCGGATCTGCAAGTATTTTTTTCTTGCCAGCAACCGAAACGCCTCGACGATATGTTCGCACGATTCGACGAGAACGTGAGCGAAATCGCGCATATAGCCGTTCGGCTGTTCGATCTGCATGTAGTCGAACCGGGCGATCGACGCTTCGATGCCGTCCATGACGTCGTCGATACGGACGGCGAGTTCGAGAATGTCTTCCCGGTCCAGCGGCGTGATGAACACCTGCGCGAGGCCGCGGTAGATGCGGTGGGTGATGCGGTCGCCTTCGCTTTCGAGCGATTTGATGGGATCGAGATAATTCGACGGGGGCGCCGCGCCCTCCATCGCCTGTCGGAACAGTCTGGCGCCGTTCAGCGCGTTTTCGGCCGACTGAAGGAGCAACTGAAGAAAATCGGTGTCTTTCCGTTTTTTGAACACGAGCACGACGTGCGCCCCCGATCCTTTTGTTGTTGCCGATCGAAGATTAAAATATCACAGCGCGTCCGGGTTGGCAACCTTGATTTCACGCCGAAAACGGCGTAAAGTGAAATTCAGCCGCGTTCGGGTGCAATGGGAAAGGATGTGGAAACGGCAATGGCGCGCGTTCTGTTTGCAGGCGGCACGTTCATCACGATGGACGAGCGGCGTCCGGTCGTTGAAGGCTACATGAGCGTCGCCGACGGCCGCATCGAATGGATCGGCCCCGAACGGCCGACCGGCGAGTTCGATGAAATCGTCGACGGGCGGGGTAAGTGGTTTTTGCCCGGGTTGGTCAATACGCATTCGCACGCCGCCATGTCGCTTTTAAGAGGGTACGGCGACGACATGGAGCTCGGCGAATGGCTGGAAAAAAAAATGTGGCCTGCGGAAGCGCGGTTTACGGGCGACGATGTTTACTGGGGGACACTGCTGGCCATCGTCGAAATGTTGAAAAGCGGCACGACGTGTTTTGCCGATATGTACGATCAGATGGACCGGGTCGCCGAGGCGGTCGCCGAGTCCGGCATCCGCGCAGCGCTTGCCCGCGGGGTGATCGGCCTCTGCCCGCCGGAGGTGCAACGGGCGAAACTGGACGACGCCGTCCGGTTCGCGCGGCAATGGAACGGAGCCGCGGACGGCCGGATTACAACGATGCTCGCGCCGCACGCTCCTTACACATGTCCTCCTGAGTACATCGAACGGATCGTGGAAGCCGCGCACGAGCTGGACTTGCCGGTTCACATCCATTTGTCCGAAACCCGGCGGGAAGTGGAAGAACACGAGCGAAAGTATGGGCTTCGGCCTGTCGAACATATGGCCCGCATCGGGCTGTTTTCGCGGCCGTGTCTGGCGGCGCACGCCGTCCACCTGACGGACAAAGAAATCGAAATGCTGGCGCAGTACGGCGTTCACGTCTCCCACAATCCCGGCAGCAACCTGAAACTGGCCAGCGGATTCGCGCGTCTCGTCGATTTGCTCCGCGCGGGCGTGACCGTCGGCCTCGGCACCGACGGCGCGGCCAGCAACAACAATCTCGACATGTTTGAAGAAATCCGGCTCGCCGCGCTGATCGCCAAGGCGACGACCGGCGACGCGACCGCGGTCGGCGCCTTTCAAGCGCTGAGACTCGGCACCGTCGACGGCGCGCGTGCTTTGTGGCTGGACGACGTCGGCAAACTCGCGCCGGGCATGAAAGCCGACATCATCGCCGTCGACGCGGAACAGCCCCATTTCTATCCGCGGTCGGACGTCGTGTCGCATCTCGTCTACGCGGCATCCGGCGCCGACGTGACGGACGTCTGGATCGACGGCCAAGCGGTTGTTCGCGGTCGGATGTGCGTACGGCTCGACGAAGAACGCATCCGTGCGGAAGCGGAGGCGCGATTCGCCCGGTTGACGGGCGCTTCGAAAGGGTGACGGCGATGAAGCCGGGCGCAAAATGGACACTCGGGGTGCTGGCGGCGGCGATGTTGGCCGCGGCGTTCACCGTTTCGACATATCGGACGATCCGTGCGCCGGTGGACGCTTTCGAACGCAGCGCGTTGAATCGGCTTCAAGCGACGGGCCTCATCGCCGACATCGAGAGAACATCCGTATTTTTCGGCGACGAACCGGTTCTGGTCGCTTTCGGACAAACACGGGACGGCCGCCGGACCGTCACGTGGGCGACGCCGACGGTGACGCACGCCGTATATGCCGACGAAGGCGTCGGTGAGGACGACGTCCGCCGCGCGGTCGCCGACCGGGTGCCCGGAGCGCGCGTCATTCGCGTTTTGCCGGGCATTTATCAAGGCGAGTACGTTTGGGAGGTCTATTATCGCGCCGAACGCGACGGGCGTGAACGGTCGTTTTATGATTACTATCGGTTTGAGGACGGTCGTTGGCTGGAAACGATACGTTTACTCGACTGAAAGGTTGAAAGACCGATGGAGGTCCGCACGCATTCCGGTCGTTACGAAGACGGGCTGGCTGCGGGATGGCTGGACAAAACCGTGACGATTCCCGCCGCCGTCTTCAAGGCCTATCGCAGGCTTCGGCTTTCAGAACTGGACGTGATGGTGCTTTTGCACCTGCTGGTGTTCCGAACCGTCGACGGCGTCGAGTTCCCGACGCCGGAACAGCTGACCGGCCGACTGAGCGCCGGGCCTGACGAAGTGATGGCATCGCTGGAGCGACTCGTTAAGGAAGGCTTGGTCGAAATCGAGCAGCGGCTCGATCCGGAACGCGACGTTCATTATGAAGTCTACCGCATCGAGCCGTTTTTCCGGAAAATCGCGGCGCTTGAGGCGCACGAAACGGGGAAGGACGACAAGGCGCCTGACCGGCCGGCCGGTATCGGATCGGCGGCCGCTCCGTCCGCCAAGGCGGCGGACGATCTGTTTACCGTCTTCGAAAAAGAATTCGGCAGACCGCTTTCCCCGATGGAATGCGAAACGATCGTGCAGTGGCTCGACGAGGACCGTTATCCGGAACCGCTCATTCGCGCCGCCCTGAAAGAAGCAGTTTTTGCCGGAAAAGTATACTTTAAATACATCGATCGAATCTTGTTAGAGTGGGCGCGTAACCGAGTGCAAACCGTCGAACAGGCGAAAGAATACGCCCGTCGTTTTCACGGGCAAAAATAATCGTCAGGTGTGAGGGGACGTGGACATCGAAACCGAGATCGCAGCGTGGCGAAAGGATTTCCTGTCTTGCCGGTGCGGCCATCGCCATACCGATACCGACATTCGGACGGTCTGCCGTCTTGCACCGGGAGCGCTGGAAGAGGCGGCGGCGTACGTACGCCGGACCGCCCTATCCGACGTTTTGCTCGTCGCCGACGCCGCCACGCGCAAAGCCGTGGGGCTGCGCTTAGAAGAAGAGCTGGCTCGAAAGGGCGTCCGTTTCGCCGTCTGTTGTCTTACGCCGAACGCCGCCGGCGACGTGACGGCCGACGGCGACGCCGTCCTACGCGTCTTGTTGGCGGCGGACGCCGGCACGCGGTTGTTGGTTGCCGTCGGGGCGGGTACGATTCACGACATCGTGCGGTTGGTTGCGGCGAAAATGCGTATTCCGTTCGTGTCGGTGCCGACGGCGCCGTCGGTCGACGGATTTACGTCGGCGGGCGCTCCGGTCGTCGTCGGCGGCGTCAAGACGACCGTGCCCGCCGTGGCGCCGGAGGCGCTGTTCGCCGACACCGAAGTGTTGGCGAACGCGCCGCGCGAGTTGATCGCCGCCGGCTACGGCGATATGATCGGGAAATGGACGGCGCTTGCCGACTGGCTTTGTTCGCGGGAGCTCGGCGGAGAACCGTTCTGCCCTACGGCGTACCGGATGACCAAAGAGGCGCTTGCGCGATGCTTTCGAAACGAAGCGGCGATCGCAGACGCAGACGAAAAAGGGATAGCGGCTCTTGCCGAAGCGCTCCTGCTGTCCGGTCTGTCGATGCAGGCCGTCGGCCATTCCCGGCCGGCATCGGGCGGAGAGCATCACGTGTCGCACGCGTGGGAGATGCAGTCGCTCGCCCGCGGCGAACGGCAGCGCCTACACGGCGTCAAGGTCGGGGTGGCGACCGTGCTTGTGTCGGCGTTGTATCGCCGGCTCGCTGAACGGGAGCCCGAGCCGTTTGCGCGTTTTTATACGGACTTGCCGAAGCCGGACGATTTAGCTGCAAAGCTGCGTCGAGTCGGCGCGCCGAGCACCCCGGCCGAGCTCGGATTCGGGCCGGAGCGGGTAGAGTCGGCGCTTCGCGAGGCGCCGGGCCTGCGCGACCGAACGACCGGACTGCGCGTTATCCGCGATCGGTATCCGGAGTGGTTTGCGGAAATGGCCCGGGCGACGTTTTGACGTAAATGAGGCGGAACACGATGTCCTGGTCGTAGTTGCCGAATCCGCGCCCGAACAGCGTGGCGCCGCCGATGTGTTCGGCGTCGTCCTCGACGGCGATGCGGAAGGACCAGTGCCGGTTTCGGATCGAGACGTCGTCGATCGTCACGCTCGACATCGGGTTGCCGTCGACGAACGTACCGTTTTTCGTGATTTTCAGCCGTTTCAGCAAACCATACTGGTTGATGGCCGGCGGCCACCAGTCGGGCGTGTACCGGCCGCGCCGGTCGCCGAAATCGCCCGGGCTCGTCCAGACGCCGAGCCGGACGCCGTTTAAGTAAAACGCGATGTCGGACGGCCAGTCCGGATTCGTTCGCGGCGCTTCGGACGAAAGCTCAAGCGAGATTTCAAGTTCGACCGGTTGTTGGCTGGCAAGTAGAAAATTGGGGACGCGATATTCGACGTACCCTTTGCCGAACCATAAAATTTTGGCGTTGACGCGCTCGGGATGAGAAAAATAAACCGGTTCGTCGAATTCTCCGATCACCTTTTCCGTCGTTGCCAGGCCGCAAGTCGGCTCAATCCGGAAATCGACGTAATGGCCGACGGAAATTTCAACTTCATGAAATTCTTTTTCGGCCGTCCGGGCGGTCGGGAATACGGTTTCCAGCCGGGCGACGGCCAGCGAACACCGTTTTTGCACTCCGTTGCGCCCGGGAAGCAGCTCCGTGCGGACAAGGCCGGCCCGTTCCAATTTCCGCACGTGCAGGGTCATGATGGCGCTGCTCAGTCCGGTCGCTTCGGCCAGTTCGCGGACGTTCATCGGCCGTTCTGCTAAAAGCCGCAGCATTTTCAGCCGCACGGCGCTGGCGAGCGCCTCGAACACGACCAGCGCCTTCTCGTCGGAATCGCCGGACAGGTCGATTTTCATGCGCCTTTCGTTCCCCCCGGATTCAGGATCGACGCGCCCCATCAAGCCTGCAACGGAGCTCCAACAAAAATTCGAACGCTTCGAGATGCCGGCGCGCGGCCTGCAGGTCGTCGCCCCAGACGAAAATGCCGTGGTTGTGCAATAAAAAGCCTGGCACTTTCCGCGTTATGCCGCTCTTGATACTTCGGGCAACGCGGACGGCGTCCCCGTCGTTGGGAAGGATGGGAAGTTCGACGGGAGCGCCGGTTTCCCAAATCCCGAACGCCTTCAGCATGTCGCATCCCTCGATCGGCACGCCTCCTTGTTCCCTGTACAGCTTCGACGCCAGATTGTTGAACACGGTATGGGCGTGGACGACGGCCCCGCAGCCGGTCAGTCGGTAAATTTCGCAGTGGATGAGCGTTTCCGCCGACGGTTTCAGCCGAGTTTCTCCGACGGGGCGGCCGTTCTGGTCGACGATCAGGAAATCTTCCGGCGACATGTCGGATTTGTCCCGGCCGCCGGTCGTGACGGCAAACGCGAACCGGTCGGGCGAAAACGGTCCGATGCGGGCGGACAGGTTGCCGCTCGTGGCGGGGAAAAAGCCGCGGACGTCGAGTCGGGCTTTCGTCTGACGCAAAAGCTGAAACGTTCGTTCGACGTCCTCCAGACAAAGCGCGTTCATGGGCATCCTCCCGTCGTTCGTCGAGCTGGCGGCGAGATCGGTGATGCCATCGCGAGGCCTTCTGTTCTCAAGGATGCCTTGCACGCCCGTTTCTCATCCGTCCTGGTGAAAATGACCGCATGGACGAAGACGGCGTTGTTACGCGCCCGGGATCGAGCGGTCGAGCTCAAGGCCGATTTCCTGCGACCGTTCTGCAGCACGCCGCATCGCCGCACGGACGGCGGGGACGAAGCCCATCCGATCGAGTATTTCGAGCGCGGCCTGGGTCGTTCCGTTCGGCGACGCGACGCGCCGGCGCAATTCCGCCGGATGTTCTCCCGTTTTCCGCACCATTTCGGCCGCGCCGAGCGCCGTCTGGGTAGCAAGACGAAGAGCGCATCCGGGGTCAAGCCCTTGCGCGGCGGCTTCGGCGGCCATTGCTTCCATCAGCAGGTAGACATAGGCGGGCCCACTGCCGGACAAGGCGGTGACGGCATCTAAGAAAGGTTCGGCCACCGTTTCTACCAGGCCGACGGTGCGGAACAGTTCCAAGACGAGCTTCGCCTGTTGGTCCGTCACTTCCGGCGAAAAGGCGACGGCGGTGGCGCCGAGACCGATCGTGCTCGACGTGTTCGGCATCGTGCGGACGACGGGCCGTCGGCCTATGGCGCGCTGAATCGCGCCGATCGACAGACCGGCGACAACGGAAATGACCAGATGCCCCTCGGAAACGTGGGGGACCAGATCGCTCAAGGCACGGCCGACGTCTTTCGGCTTCATCGCCAGAACGATCCAGTCGGCGCGCCGCGCTTCGTCGGCCAAATCCGACCCTACTGATCCGGTCCGCACGCCGTATCGTTCAGCAAGCCGGACCCGTTTTTCGGCGTCGACGGCGTTCAGCACGCAGATGCGGACTGGGTCCGCGGCGCCCGATTCGCAGAGGCCGCGGACGAGCGCTTCCGCCATGTTGCCGGCGCCGAGAAAGAGGATGGACGTTTCGGACAACGTTTTTTCCGCATGCATTGCCGTCTTCCCCTCACATGCGGATCTGGCCGTCGCCGCGGACGACGTATTTGTATGACGTCAGCTCTTTCAATCCCATCGGTCCGCGGGCGTGCAGCTTCTGGGTGCTGATGCCGATTTCTGCGCCGAAGCCGAATTCGAAGCCGTCGGTGAACCGTGTGGAGGCGTTGTGGTATACAACCGCAGCGTCGATTTCCCGTAAAAACCGCTCCGCGCGCTCCCGGTTTTCCGTTACGATGCATTCAGAATGGCGAGTTCCGTAGCGCCGGATGTGGTCGATCGCTTCATCGAGCCCGTCGACGACGCGGACCGACAAGATCAGGTCGAGGTATTCGGTGCCCCAGTCTTCTTCCGTCGCTTCGCGCATCCACGGCACGAGCGAGCGGGCGCGCGGACAGCCGCGCAGTTCAACGCCGGCCGTACGGAATTGTTCGGCCAAACCGGCGAGATGTTTTTCCGCGAAGGGCGCATCGACGAGCAGGGTTTCCATGGCATTGCAGACGCTCGGCCGCTGTACTTTCGCGTTCAGGGCGATGGACGCCGCCTTGCCGGGATCGGCTTCGGCGTCGATGTACGTGTGGCAGACGCCTTCTCCCGTTTCGATGACCGGTACGCTCGCCCGCTCGACGACGTGCCGGATGAGCGCCCGGCCGCCGCGCGGGATGACGACGTCGAGCAGGCCGTTCAGACGCAGCATTTCGTCGACGGACGCCCTGTCGGTATCTTCCACGAGCTGAAGGGCATCGGGAGGAAAATCGGTCTCTTCCAGAGCGCGATGCAGGGCGCGGACGATCGCTTTGTTCGATTCAAGCGCGGCGGAACCGCCGCGGAGAACGACCGCGTTGCCCGTTTTCAGGCAGAGGCCGGCCGCATCGGCGGTCACGTTCGGGCGCGACTCGTATACGATTCCGACGACGCCGAGCGGCACGCGCACTTTTTCGATGATGAGTCCGTTCGGTCGTTCGAGCCGTTCGACGGTTTCGCCGACGGGATCGGGCAATTCTGCGACGGCGCGCAAACCTTCGGCCATCGCTTCGATGCGCCTGTCGTTTAGAAGCAGCCGGTCCAGCAGGGCAGCGGACAGCCCGCCGGCGCGCCCGCGCTCGAGGTCGACGCCGTTGGCTTCGACGATGGCCGCTCTGTCGCGCCAAAGAAGCTCCGCCATCCGCAGAAGAACCCGGTTTTTGTCCGGCGTCGGCCGGTTGGCGAGAACGGCCGCGGCGGCTTTGGCCCGCTCTGCCTTCAGCCTGACTTCGCTCACGGTACAAGACCTCCTCTGACGTTAAGAGTTTCGAAGGCGACCCATTCGTCGCGGTGAATGACTTCGATGCGCGCGACGTCGAAACGACGTTTCACTTCTTCTGAAGACAGGCCAGCCGCCGCGCGCAACTGAGCGGCCTCGTAGTTGACGACGCCGCGGCCGATAATCCGTCCGGCGTGCCGGACTTCGACGACGTCGCCGGGATGAAAATCCCCGTCCACCCCGCGAACACCGGCGGGAAGCAGGCTTTTGCCGCCCTCGGTGATCGCTTTTGCGGCGCCGTCGTCGACGTCCACGGCGCCTTTCGGCAGGGAGTGGAAGCCGATCCATCGCTTTTTGGCGGACATGGAGGACCCGGTCGCCTCGAAATACGTTCCTTTGCCGCGGCCGGAGACGGCGAGTTCCAGATCGCCCGGCGCGGCGACGCGGCCGACGAACACTTCGATGCCGGCGAGCACGGCGATGCGAGCCGCCTCCAGTTTTGAGCGCATGCCGCCGGTGCCGACCGCAGAGCCCGATCCGCCGGCCATCCGGAACAACCCGTCGTCGATCGAGCCGACGCGTTCGATTTTGCGCGCGGCAGGATTGCGCCGCGGGTCGT
This sequence comes from Candidatus Reconcilbacillus cellulovorans, assembly GCA_002507565.1. GTDB lineage: Bacteria > Bacillota > Bacilli > Paenibacillales > Reconciliibacillaceae > Reconciliibacillus > Reconciliibacillus cellulovorans. The sequence continues at coordinate 119,284 of MOXJ01000001.1, read as the reverse complement.
CGGTGTAGAGGCCGTCGGTGTCGGTGGCGATGACGAGCTGTTCGGCCTTGACGAGTGCGGCGACAAGCGCGGACAGGGTGTCGTTGTCGCCGAATTTCAGCTCGTCGACCGCGACCGTGTCGTTCTCGTTGATGACCGGGACGACGCCGCGGACGAGCAGTTCCTCGACAGCCGCAAGCGCGTTTTGCATTCGCCTGCGGTCGGATAGGTCCGATCTCGTCAGCAGCAGTTGGGCGACAATGCGGTCGTGTTCGGCAAACGCTTCGGCGTATTCTTTCATCAGCAAACCTTGGCCGACGGCCGCTGCCGCTTGTTTTTCGCGCAAGAGGCGCGGGCGGTGCGGATAACCGATCGCCCGAAAGCCGGCCGCGACAGCGCCGGATGTCACGACGAGCGGTTTGAACCCCGCGTCGGCCAGCCGGGAAATTTCTTTCGCGTAAAACCGGACGCGTTCCCGGTCCAGTCCGCCGCATTCGCCCGTCAGCGAACTGCTGCCGATTTTGATGACGATACGCCGCATCGTTCCGACGCTCCTTCGTTGTCGACGGAAGCAAAAAGGCTTTCATCCTTGCGGAAAGGACGAAAGCCCGTGCTTCCGCGGTACCACCTTTCTTGGCGGCCTTGCGCGGCCGCCCGCTCGAATCCCGGTAACGGCGGGCTCCGTCCGGCTTCTCGCCGGCCGTTCAGGGGCGGGTTCGGCACGGACGGACGACGGATTCTCGCAGCCTGAGGAATCCGCTCTCTGGACGCCGCCGGGAGCGCCTACTTGTTCCCCTTCGTCACGTTTGAGACGGATCGTTTGCCTGATTTCTAGCATATCACGAAATCGACGGGCATGCAAAAATTCCGTTTCGAATCGCGGCCGTCGCCGAAATCGAAAAAACGTGAGAAAATGGAATGAGAAACGGACAGAAGGAGCGAACGACGGTGAACAAGCGGATGCTTCGCCTTGCGCTCGTCCAAATGGCGCCGGAAGACGGACATCCCGACCGCAACGAACGGCGCGTGGAACGCCTCGTGCGGGAAGCCGCGCAACACCGCCCGAAACCCGACATTATCGTTCTTCCGGAATTGTGGAACACCGGCTATGTTCCGGAAAAAGCAGCCGAACTCGCCGACCCGGACGGCCGACGGACGCGGGAACGAATGTCCTCGCTCGCACGGGAATGCGGCATTCGACTTGTGGCCGGATCGGTCGCGGAGCGGCTCGGCGACGGGCGGATCGTCAACGCCGCCTATCTCTTTGACGAAAAGGGTCGGACTGTCGGCCGCTATGAAAAGATTCACCTTTTTCGGCCGGGCGGCGAACACCGGCATTTCGCCGCAGGCGGCCGCGCGGACGTCTTTTCGCTTGGTGGGGTACCGGTCGCCGTCATCGTATGTTACGATCTGCGGTTTCCCGAATTATGCAGGCGACTGGCTCTGCAAGGGACCCGCGTCGTGTTCGTTCCGGCCGCCTGGCCGGCTTCTCGGGCGGCACATTGGCGACTTTTGCTCGCCGCGCGCGCCGTAGAAAACCAGCTGTTCGTAGCGGGTTGCAACCGCACGGGCCGTGTGGGAAACACGGCGTTCGCCGGCGGATCGGCGGTCTTCGGGCCGTGGGGCGAAGCGGTGGCGGAAGCCGGAGACGAAGAATGCGTCGTGTTCGCGGAGATTTGGCTCGACCGGATCGAGGAAGCGCGCGCGGCGATTCCCGTCTGGGACGACCGCCGGCCGGACGTTTACTGACGGTTGCCGCCGTCGTCCGAAAGGTCCGACGGCAATCCTCCCGGAACGTGTTTCAACACGTCAAAGACGGTGTCGCGGAACGCTTCGGCCGCTTTGGACAAAAAACGGTCGCGCCTGCGCGCCAGCACGATCGTCCTGGTCGGCCTACCCGACAACTCGACGAACACAGGCGCAAACCGGCCGCTCCGGTTGCGCGCGACCATGCTCGGCACGAAGGCGACGCCCATCCCGGCGGCGACCAGCGACTGCACCGTCTCGATATTGCCCGATTCGAACGCAATGCGCGGTTCGAAGCCGGCGTTTCGGCAAAGCTGGATCGCGATGTTCCGGAATCCTTGGCCTTGTTTCAGTAAAATGAACGGTTCCCGTGCCAGCTCGGCGACGTCGACCCGCCCCGGCGCGGCAGCGACCGAGCGGGCGGCCAGTGGATGGTCGGGAGACACGGCGAGCCAAATTTCGTCTTCGACGACCGGCTCTCCTTCCAGGCCGGCGTTCGTCAGCGGCAGTGTCAAAAAGGCGACGTCGACTTCGCCGGCGGCCGTCCGTTCTTCCAGCCGCAGCGTCGTGTCCTCGACCAGCGAAATGTCGACTTCCGGATGGCGGCCTCGGAAAACGGGCAGCACGAGCGGCAAAAGGTGCGCGCCGGTCATGGGCAGACTACCGACGACGAGGCGGCCTTTACGCATATGCGCCAAATCATCCATTTCCTTGGCGAGGAGGTCGGCCAGATCAAGAATCTCCCGCGCGCGTTCGACGAACACGCGTCCGGCATGGGTCGGTTCGACGGCCCCGGGGCTGCGGTGAAACAGCACGACGCCGAGTTCGCGTTCCAATTTGGCGATCTGTTGGCTGAGCGACGGCTGTGTGATATGAAGTTTGGCGGCGGCGCGCGAAAAGTTCCGTTCGGCCGCGACTTGGACGACGTAGCGGAGCAGGCGGAGTTCCACGGCCTTTTCCTCCCGGGCTTGACTATAGATTTGATCTATCGATGTTATAATTATTATATCTTTGATCAATGAGGCCGTCTATGATATGATGATGGAAAAGCGACGGAGGAAAGAGGGACGTCGACGATGGCGAAAACGATGTTCGAAAAAATTTGGGAAAATCACGTCGTCCACGAGGAAGAAGGCAAGCCGACGTTGCTCTACATCGATCTTCATCTCGTTCACGAGGTGACGTCGCCGCAGGCGTTCGAGGGATTGCGGCTGGCCGGCCGCAAGGTGCGGCGGCCCGATCTGACGTTCGCGACGATGGACCACAATGTGCCGACGACACCGGATCGGCACAACATCACCGATCCGATTTCCCGCCAGCAGGTCGAGACGTTGGTCCGCAACTGCAAGGAATTCGGCATTCGCTTGTTCGACCTGAACGATATCGATCAGGGGATCGTGCACGTCATGGGACCCGAGCTCGGTCTGACGCAACCGGGCAAAACGATCGTATGCGGCGACAGCCACACGTCGACGCACGGCGCGTTCGGCGCGCTCGCGTTCGGCATCGGCACGAGCGAGGTCGAACACGTGCTGGCGACACAATGCCTCTGGCAGGCGAAGCCGAAGACGATGGAAGTCCGGTTCGTCGGCCGGCGCAAGCCGGGCATTACGGCTAAGGACATGATTCTCGGCCTGATCGCGAAATACGGCACCGATTTTGCGACCGGCCACGTCGTCGAGTATACCGGCGAGGCGATCCGCGACCTCTCCATGGAAGAGCGGATGACGGTCTGCAATATGTCGATCGAGGCGGGAGCACGCGCAGGTATGATCGCTCCGGACGACAAAACGTTCGAATATTTGCGCGGGCGCGATTACGCCCCGAAGGGCGCCGCGTTCGACCGTAAGGTCGAGGAATGGAAACGGCTGCGCACGGACGAAGGGGCCGTCTTCGACCGCGTCGTCGAGTTCGACGTCGAGTCGCTCGTGCCGCAGGTGACGTGGGGAACGAGCCCGGGCATGGGCGTCGGCATCGACGGCGTCGTGCCCGATCCGAACGATTTTCCGACCGAAACGCAGCGTAAGGCTGCGGCGCGCGCGCTCGAGTATATGGGACTTACGCCGGGTACGAAAATGACCGACATCAAGATCGACGTCGTTTTCATCGGATCGTGCACGAACGCGCGTATCGAGGATTTGCGCGCGGCAGCCGCCGTCGTCCGCGGCTACAAGGTGGCGCCGCACGTCCGCGCAATCGTCGTGCCGGGTTCCGGGCGCGTCAAGGCGCAGGCGGAGCGCGAGGGCCTGGACAAGATTTTCATCGAGGCCGGTTTCGAATGGCGGGAACCCGGGTGCAGCATGTGCCTCGGCATGAACCCCGACGTACTTCGTCCCGGCGAGCGGTGCGCCTCGACTTCGAACCGCAATTTTGAAGGTCGTCAGGGCCGGGGCGGTCGGACGCATCTCGTCAGCCCGCCGATGGCGGCCGCGGCGGCGATCATGGGGCATTTCGTCGATGTGCGCGATTGGAAATACAAAAGCGAACCCGCGCCCGTCGGCTGAAGTGGCCGGCATTTTGCATGTGCATTTTGGGGGGGACGAAAGGTTGGAACCTTTTCGCAAGCATACCGGCTTGGTCGCGCCGATCGACCGCGTCAACGTCGACACCGACGCGATCGTTCCGAAGCAGTTTCTGAAGCGGATCGAGCGCACGGGGTTCGGGCAGTTCTTGTTCTACGAGTGGCGTTTCGACGAAAACGGCAATCCGAAACCGGATTTCGAGCTCAATAAGCCGCGTTACCGCGGCGCCTCGGTCCTGCTCGCGCGGGCCAACTTCGGCTGCGGCTCGTCACGCGAACATGCGCCGTGGGCGATTTTGGATTACGGTTTCAGGACGATCATCGCGCCGAGTTTTGCTGATATTTTCTACAATAACTGCTTTAAAAACGGCATTTTGCCGGTCGTCCTTCCGGAAGACCGCGTCGACGAACTGTTCCGCCGGACGTTCGCACGCGAAGGGTACCGCCTTACGGTCGATCTCGAGCAAAAAATCGTCAGCGACGACGACGGCTTCTGCGAACCGTTCGAGATCGACGAACACCGCAGGCAAACTTTGTTGGAGGGGCTCGACGACATCGGTCTGACGCTGCGGCTGGAAGAAAAAATCGCCGCATACGAAGCCGCGCATCCGATCGTGTGAAATCCGGCCGAACGAAAGCGCAACTTTTCGACCGCAATCCGCGTCCAATTAAATGGCACACGACATGTTTCGATGGCAGGGGTGTGGCATGAGGCGCGGAGTTGCGGTTTTTTTGTCAGGTCTGATCGTTTCCGCGGTTTTTTTGTCGGCGGGAACTTCTGCGGCCGAGGCCGCAACGGAACCGAAGCTCGCCATGCTTTTGGACGGTCGGCCGCTTTCGTCGGACAAGCCGCCGCGGATCGTCGACGGGCGGACGCTCGTGCCGATCCGGCTCGTTTCGGAATCGCTGGGCGCTTCAGTCGACTGGAATCCGTCCGATCGCCGCATCGACATCCGCCGGGGCGAACGCCGGATCGACCTGCAGGTCGGACGCCGATGGGCCGTGGTCGACGGCGTTTCGCGCGAGCTTGACGTCCCCCCGCAGATCATCGATCAGTCGACTTACGTGCCGATTCGATTCGTCGCGGAGACGTTCGGATTGACGGTCGGATGGGACGACCGGTCATATTCCGTCTTTTTGTGGTCGCCGCGCGCCTCGTCGCCGTCGCCGGGTTCCGGCGGGACTTCCGGCGCGTCGGGCGGCGAGAATGCGCCGAAATCGAGCCCGTCCGGGTCGCCGTCTCCGACGCCATCGCCTTCGCCGACGCCCGGTCGTTACGATACGGGGAAGGAGACGGAAACGGCCTGTCCGCCTCCCGTTGGGGCGTTGCCGACGCCGTCGCCCGTCGCAGAGCCGGCGCAGGCGCCTACCGCCGTTACTTCCGCCGAAGCCGGCCTAGCGGTGGCGGAGATCCGGCTTTTCGGCGACTGTCTCATGATCGGATGGACGGGAACGCCGCCGGTCGCCGACGCCCAAGTCTTTTATCTAAAAGAACCGGACCGCGCCGTGATCGATCTGCCCGGCGTTTTGTTGTCGGAGCCGCTTGCGGCGCGGATGACGAAAGGAGAAGGGACGATCGCCGTTTCCTCCGGTCGCGTCGCGCGCATCCGTTATGCCCAGCATCCCGACAAGGTCCGTCTCGTGCTGGAAACGCGGCCCGGCGTCCGCCTTGCGCCGCGCCAGACGCCGGTCGAATGGCCGAATTATTCGTTTTTCAAAATCGATCTCGAGCGGTACGTCGTCGTCATCGACCCCGGCCACGGCGGAACCGATCCCGGCGCGACTTCGGGAAAATACCGCATCTTCGAGAAGGATTTTACGCTATCGCTGGCGAAAAAAGTATACGACCGTCTCGTCCGCGAGCCGACCGTTCGGCCGGTTATGACGAGAAGCGACGATACATACCCGACGCTGGAGCAGCGGGTCGCGCTCGCCAACGGCCTGAACGCCGATTTGTTCATTTCGATCCACGGCAACAAGTATAACGGCAGCGTTCACGGGACGGAGACTTATTATTTTCATGAGCGGAGTCTTTCGTTCGCGCAGGAAGTCCACCGGCGTGTCGTAGCGGCGACGGGGTTTGCGGATCGCGGCGTCCGGCAAAAGCCTTTTTACGTCGTGCGCGAAACCGCCATGCCGTCGGTCTTGCTGGAAGTCGGATATCTGGATCATCCCGCGAACGAGGAATGGTTGCTCAAAGACGATTTTCAGGCCCGCGTCGCCGAGGCGATCGCCGACGCGGTTAAGTCGGCGCTCGGCATCGGGTCGGAGGGGACGTAAGATGGGTAGCAGGCGGTTGGCCGTCGCGGCGGTCGTCGCGGCATGGGCCGTTTTGACGCTTTTGACGGCCGGTTGCGGTTTTTCCAAAACGGGCGCGAACGGGTCGAACGGACAGGCGGGCGAAACGACGGCCGTTTCGCCGTCGCCGCCTCCTTCGCCGGTCGAGATGGTCGAGCTGCGCGTGTATTTCGGCGATCCGCAGCTGGAACGTCTGGTCGAGCGTTCCGTCGCCGTTAAGAAGGCCGATACGCCGACGCTGGTGCGGCGCGCTCTGTCGGAAATGGCAAGCTCGCCGGGCGACGGTTCCGTCGCCTTGACGAAGGCGCTTGAGGTGCGATCGGTGTCGTTGGCCGACGGCGTCCTTCGCATCGATGTCCGCATACGCGAGGAAGGCCGTCTCGGATCGCCGGGAGAGCTGTTGCTGGTTGAAGCGTTAAAGCGGACGTTCTTCCAGTTCGACGACGTCCGCTCGGTGGAAATGACCGTAGATGGACGGCGGGCGGAAACTCTGATGGGACACGTCGAGTTGCCTTATCCGATGGTGCGGGGCTGAACTCAAGAGGGGAGAATCGGGCGTTGAAACGGGGAAAAGCACGAATTGCGCTGACCGTCGCGTTGGCGGCGTCTCTGGCGTCGGGCGGGTACGCCCCGGCGTTTTTGCTGGAGGCGCGGGCGGAAGTTCCGACTGCGGGCCGTTTCGCGGACGTGCCGGAAACACACTGGGCGGCCAAACACATTGCGAAACTCGCGCTGCAGGGCGTCGTCGAGGGAACGGGGGTCGGAGTGTATAGTCCGAATGATTCCGTCAATCGCGCCGATGTGCTGATCATGCTCGTGCGCATGCTCGGTCTTAAAGACGAGGCGCTTCAGTCGGGAACAGAGGCCGTTTTGCCGTTCGGCGTACAGGACTACGCGCGGAACTATGTCGCCGTAGCCGCAAGCCGGCGCTGGATCGACGTCGGCTATGAACACGAAGTGTCGGTGCGGGAAGCGGGGAAGGTGTGGGGTGAACAGCCGGCTTCCCGCGAGTGGGTCGCGCGGACGGTGCTGCGAGCGTTCGGCAAGCAGGCCGACGCCGAGGCGAAAGCGGCGGCCGGAGGGGCCGTTTTTCGCGACGACGCCGACATCGCGCCGGAGCATCTCGGTTACGTCAGGCTCGCCGCCGAACTCGGCATCGTCACGGGGTTCGAGGACGGGCGTTTTCAACCGAAAAAAGAGATTACCCGCGCGCAGATGGCGGCGATTCTCAGCCGGAGCGAAAAATGGTCGCCCGTGCGGCATCCCGATGTGCTGGAAGGCGTTGCCGTGCGGTGGGCGGGCGGTTCGCTTCAGATCTACACGCCGAACGGCATACGGGAGATCGCCGTCGCCGACGATGTTCCGCTGTTCGGCGCAGGGGCCGATACGGTCCGGCTGGATCGGTCGGCGTTTTCACCCGGCTACCCGGTTTACGCGATCGTTCGCGACGGCAAGGCGCTTTATCTTGAACGAACGGCCGATCGGCCGGACGTCCGGATCTTCGAAGGACGGGTGGCGTCCCTGGATCTTGCGGCGCTAACCGTCGATCTGGACATCGACGGCAAGATCCAACATTTCGAACTGGACGGCCGTGTCACCGCGACCGACGCCGAGGGACGCGGCGTCGACCTCGGCAGCGTCGCGCCGGGCAGCATCGTCGAATTGCAGCAGCTCAACATCCCGGGCGCCAAGCCGTTTCGTCTGGTCGTCAAACGTCTGTCGGAGCGGCGGACCGTGCAGGCCGCGTTCGTGTCGATCGATTCCGGCCGCTCGCGCATCACGGTTCGGACGGCGTCGGGGACGACGGAGACGTTTGAGGTGGCCGAAAACGTGCCGATTTTTTTGAAAGATCAGCCCGTGTCGGCCGATCAGCTGTTGCCGGGCGACCCGTTGCAGCTGGAAACGGTAGACGGAATCGTGCGCCGTATCGACGTCGTTTTGCAGACGGCCGAGGAATGGAGCATCGGAACGTTCGTTGGGCTCGTCCGCGACGGAGTCGAACAGCTCATCACCGTCCGCGGGGCGAACGGCGAATACGCAACGCGCCCGGCGGCGGAAGGCGCGGCCGTCTTCTGGAACGAAACGTCCTTGTCGCTGTCCGAACTTATCGCCGGTGACGAACTGCGCCTGGAAATCGGCGGAGGCAAAATTGTCGCCGTCCGCGTGTTGAAGCGCAACATCCGCACGTATTACGGAGCGTCGGTCGTCGTGTACGACGAGCCGACCAAAACGCTGACGCTGACCTTGCCGGACGGCAAGCCCGCGGCGTTTCGGCTTGATGATTCCGTCGAGCTCGTCGCCGACGGGTCGGCGGTTCCGCTCTCGATGTTTTCCGCCGTTTTCCCGCGCGGTAAACGCGTCGACGTGACGGTGGCAAGCGGCGACCGCATCCTGCGCGTGCGGCTGGGCAGCGTCTATTCCGGCGTTCTCTATCGCCTCGACGCCCAGTCGAAACAGCTGACCGTTCAGGTTGCGGGCGGCGATTTCGTGACGTTGCGGATCGCCGATGTTCCGGTCGTCCTCGTTCCGCTGAAAAACCCCGCCGGCATCGCCGATCTGAGACTCGGCGACCGGGTCGAGGTGCGGCTGAACGCCGCGCAGGACCGCGTCGAATGGATTACCGTCCGGCGCGACGTTCCGATGCGCATTTCCGCCGTCGACGCCGCGGGCGGCAAGCTGACGGCGACGGATTGGACGACGGGGGTTTCCGCGACGTACGTGATTTCGTCGTCGGTGACGGTCGAGCGAAAAGGCGTCGGCGCTGTCCGGTTGAACGCCGTCTCGACGGGTGAAACCGCATGGTTCCGGTTTTTCGGGCCGCAGTTGGAGAAAGTGGTTCTGACGGAAGCCGTGCGGGGGCAGGTGCGCGCCGTCGACGTCGCAACGGGCAAATTGACGGTCGTCGACGCCGATTCGGCGGAGCGGACGCTGACGGCGGCGGGAACGGTGGAAGTGTACCGCGGCGGGGCGGCGATCGGCCTCGGGGGACTTTCGTCCGGCGACCGCGTTGAAATCTTGCAGGACGACGCCGGCAATCTCGTGGTTGCGGTGTACGTCCGCGAGGCGCGCGTCTTTTCTTCCTACGACGCCGCGACGCGAACCGTCCGGCTGAAATTGCGTTCGACGAACGATCAGGGCGTATATACGCTGCATCCGAGAGCCTACGTGCATTCGGGAACGACCCGCCTGGACCCCGCCCAGCTCCGGGACGGGGACGCCGTCGACGTCTACGTGCGACACGGCGAAATTCTCGAAATCGAAAAAAAGCCGTAGTCGACCGATGCGAATAAGGCGTGTCGGAATTTTCCATACTATCGGATGGACGGCGGGGGGTTCCGACATGCATGCTTTCGTATGGTCGTTTTTCGGGACGATCGCCGCTCTAGCCGTAGGGGCGGCGGTCGTCGTCTTTTCGGCGCGAACGGTCCTCCGGAGAGTCGTCGGGCGCGCCGTTCGCCGCGTCGTGACGGATCCTTACAAGGAAAACGTCGCGGAAATGCTGCCCGCGTTTCTTCGGATGCCGCCGCACTTGGCCATCGAAAATTCCTTGCGCGCGGAAACAGGAACGCTGATCGAGCGTCCGTTCGGTTCGGCCCTGAGACTCTCGCCTTGGCAACGACTTGTGTTTTCGCCTGCGCAACTTCATCCGATGCCGATCGATCCGACGACGCCCGTCGACGTGTCGTTGACGGTCGGCCCCTATGCCCGACGGCCGCTTCGCCTCGACATTCCGATTTTGCTCGGCGCCATGGGCTTCGGCGTCGGCGTCAGCGAAAAGTTGCGCCTGGCGCTCGCGAAGGGCGCGTCCGCGGCGGGCACGGCTGTCAACACGGGTCAAGGGCCGCTTCTTCCGGAAGAGCGCGCGTTGGCCCGAAAGATGATCGTCCAGTTTCATACCGGGCATTGGGCGCGGTTCTCCGAAACGTTCCGTTTCGCCGACGCCGTCGAGATTCGACTCGGCCAGGGCGCCAGCGCCGGCGTCGGCGTCGTATTGCCGGCCGAGTCGATCGAGGGAACGGCGCGGGAGCGGATGCGCTTGCCGGCAGGACAGCCCGCCGTCTTGCCGTCGCGTTTTCCCGAGCTGACCTGCCCGGAAGATTTAGCGCATCTGGTGGAATATATCCGGCGGCAAACCGACGGCGTTCCCGTCGGCGTCAAATGCTGTGCCGGCCGCTTTCTGGAACGCGATCTCGACGCCGCATTGGCCGCCGATGTCGATTTTATTTGCCTCGACGGAGCCGAAGGCGGGGCGAAGGCGGCTGTTCCCGTTTTGCAGGATGATTTCGGCTTGCCGACGATGTACGCCTTGTGTCGAGCGGTCCGGCATCTTGCGCGCCGCGGCAAACGCGACGGTGTAACGTTGCTCGTCGGCGGCGGCCTGTTTACGCCGGGCGAATGTCTAAAAGCGATCGCGCTCGGCGCCGACGGCGTTTATCTCGGCACCGCGGCGCTATGGGCGATGACGCATGTGCAGGTCGCTAAGGCCGTCCCGTTCGAACCGCCGACCCAGCTGGTCTATTACAACGGCAAGCTGAACGATCAATTCGATGTTGAGCGGGCGGCCGAACATTTGCGCAAATTTTTCGCGTCGTTCGTCGAGGAGATGAAGGTCGGCGTCCGCGCGCTCGGCAAAACGTCGCTGCGCGATTTGTCGCCGGACGATCTGATGGCGCTCGACGAGCAGACGGCGCGGATCACCGGCGTTCGTCCGGCTTATGGCGGCGGGGACTCCGATGCGGAATCGTCCGGGTGTCTCGGAAATACGGTTCCGAGATTGGTCAATTGAATCACGCATCGGACCGATACCGGCATCTTCGACCAGATTTGCTGCCAGCGGTCACGCGGCCATGGCGACGGGTGCATCGGCCCGAACGTCAGCATGCCGAACGCCGCAGGATCCGATTCGGCGGCCTGAAGCCGTTCGAGGACGCCCTGAATTTGTTGTTCGAGCCGTCGCGCGATCGCTTCTCGGAGTCGGAACGCGTCCCGGCGATTCCCCAGGTCGAGCGTTCCCTGATATTCTTCGATTCGCGCCGTCATTCGGAGGGACAGTTCGAGACCGCCTTTTTCCGATATCTGAACGTTACGGTTGCTTCGGACGCTGGACAACACGACGCGCATGTCCGCAAGCGGCAGCGTCGCCTGAAAATTGCGGTTGCGGCGGATCAGTTCGAACAGGCCGTTTTGCTCGCCGTTCAGCACGAGCACCAGCCGGTCACGCCTGAACGCCCCGATCCCTTCGTAGACGAACCGATTTTGTTCGAGGTGAAAAACGGGGGCCGTCGGATCTCCGTAACCGTTGAAATAGCGCGACATAAACGCGTGCAGGTCGGTGACCGCCATCCCGCCGCGCCGGTCGTAATGACGAAACATGCGGTACAGATAAAAATCGAACGCCTCCTGTTCGGCGATGCCGCGCTTCGTTTTTTCGTCCATTTCGCCGCGCAGAACAGCAAGATACAGCCTGTCGGAAACATCCTCGTCGGTCATCAGTGCGTTGAGGACGGGAAAGAGTCCGCGGCGCGCCAACCGCTCCGAAACAAACACCATTTTGATCTTACCGCTTCGGATTTCCCGCGTGTGGCGATTGTTCAGCCGCTCGCGCATCTGTTTCATCATCGAGCCTTCCACGGTAAGCGAATGACGTTTCTCCCGAAGTCCGGCCGTCGGCACGAAAATAGTCGACGACAAGGGTTCCCGTTGACCGACGTCGAAGTAAACGAACAGCGAAGGAGAAATTTCCTCGATTTTGTTGGTGTGCGGAAACATAGACGAACATCCCGTAGTAGCGCATGCGGACGCGACCAAAGCCGCCGCCGCGGCGATCCAGAAACGTTTCACGTACCGCGCCTCCTTTTCAGCCGAGCGGCAGTCCAGAGTACGGTCGGCAGAACGGCGTAGTGGATGCCGGCGGCAGTGATGAACGCTTTCGTCCAATCGTCACGCCCGGTTTCCGAGACGAAAACGAACCGGTGAACGAAAAAGACGACGGCAGCGGCCAAAACCGCACAACCGAGGACAGTCGCGCGTCCGGGCGGAGTTCGCAGGCCTGCGGCGATACGGACGGCGCCGGCCAGCAACAGGAGAGAAAACGCACTGTGAAAGAGGAAAGGAAACATGTAAAACGAAACGATCAAAATTTCCAGACGCTCGAAAAAAGGCAGCTCGATATACCGAATCAAATAAACGACGGGCTGATCGACGCGCTCCAGGAACGATTCCCCGAAAAACAAAAACGAAACGACCGTCAGCAAAACGTACTCGAAACACGTCAACGCGTTGCCGAGAGCGAACCAGCGGAACAGCCGGTCGCGTTCGCCAAACCATTTTCCCGTAAATGCCAAAAGTTCAGGTCCGGCATAAGCCGCCCATATCGCGACAGCGGTCGGAAACAGCCGCACGGGGTCCGGTTTCTCCAGCAATGGATAGAGGTAATGAATGTCTATGTCTTTTATAGTAAAAAACTGAAAATAGAAAATAAGAATCCATATCGAACCCAAAAAAGCAATTAGGGAAAACGATCCGGTCGCCGACATCCCGTATGCCGCCAAATAGACGGCGCCCGCCAAAATCAAGACGGCGAATGTAAGGTCCGATACCGTCGGAAACAAGGTATGGCTGACCGTCTTGGCGTATCCGAGCGTAACGGTGCAGCATTCGAACGAAAGAAGCGGGACGCCGAGCCCCGCGAACAGGCGGACGGGTGTTTCGCCGAACAGCTCGACGAATCCGTCGTATCCTTTCGCGGCCTGTTCCGTCCGCAGCCATCCAGCCAACAACCGCAAATTCAGCATGGACAACAGAGCGACCGCGGGAATGACCCAGAGCTGGTCCGGCGTTCCGATCCATCTCGGCAAAAAAAGAATGGTATATAGAATCTGACACCTGTTTACAAGCCAGCATCCTAAATAGGCCGGCCACGGTCGTTGAGAAGCGTAGAGGGACATGGAAACCTCTTTCCTTTATGTGTTGCGTCGACGGTCCAGAGGATGAAGATATGCCGGCCGCCTCGTCATCCAGCGCAGAGGAAGACGGAGCACGGTGTCTTTCCAGTCCTGCTTGTGAAACGGAACGAGCGGCGACAGATAAGGGATGCCGAGCGACGTCAGCCCGTGCAGGTGGACGGCGACCAGGGCGATACCGAAGGCGATGCCCCAAAGGCCGAGCCAGGCGGCCAACACGAGTAAACCGAATTGGATCAATTTGCTCGAGTTCGTCATGATGTAATTCGGAATCAGAAACGACGAAATCGCCGTGATCGCCACATGAATGATCAAAATGCTGCTCGCGATTTTCGCACTGACCGCAGCCTGTCCGATGACGATGCCGCCGACGATGCCGAGCGTCTGCCCGGCCTTCGTCGGCATACGCAGGCTCGCTTCTTTCAGGATTTCCAGCGTCAGGAGCATGAACAACGCTTCCCAGAACGGATTGAAAGGGATTTGACTTCTGCTTTCCAAAAGAAGATATAAAATTTCCAGAGGAATGCTTTGATAATGATGCATCGTCAGCGCCACATAGATCGGCGTCAGCACCATCGCGAACAAAAAAGCGAGAAACCTTAGCGGTCTTAGGAAACTGGCGACGAGCCAGCGGTGCATGTAGTCTTCCGGAGATTGAAACAGGTCGAAAAACGTGACCGGCGCGATCAGCGCAAACGGCGTGTTGTCCATCAGCCACACGATTTTGCCGCTGGCCAAAGCGGCGGCCACGGCGTCGGGACGGTCCGTCTGCTGAAATTGAGGAAACACGCTGTGGATATGGTCTTCTAAAAAATGGGAGAGATGTGCGGTATCCAGAAACATATCGAACTTGATCGAACCGGTTTTGTCTTTTGCCTTTCGAACAAGGTCGGGATGAGCGACGCCTTCGAGATATAGCAGCGTGACGTGGGTCCGGCCGAGCGAACCGAGGGTGTAGATCACCGATTTAAAGCGTGGTATGGGCAGCCGGCGCCGAAGAAGCGTCAAGTTCTGGTCGAGACGCTCAGTAAAACTGTCTTTCGGACCGTACATCACCATTTCTTGTTCCGAAATCTCAATCGCCCGGCCGAACGATTCGGCGGCGTTGACGACAAGACAGCCTTCGGGCGACAAAACGGCCGCCCATCCCCGGCAAATCAGCTCGGCCGCTTCTTGGGGTTGCGGACAGTCGCGCGCTTCAAGCGCGGCGACCGCCTGCCGGACGGACCCGACGTCGCCGTGCTTCAGAGGCCGGATGACGACGTTTTCCAGATGTTTGCCGTCTGTAATCGACTGCAGGTAGACGACGGTCAGTTCCCCGAAACGGGCCGTGTCGACGCGTTGCCAGACTGCATCGGACATGTCTGCCAACCATCGGCGGAGTTCTGCTTCAAAATCGGGCATGGCGGTCGGTCACCTCTTCGATGTTTTTTTCGCGGTCTCGACACATGACGGCGTGTCCGGTAAACTGGGGAAGGAGGGGACGCCGGCATGATCACGAAAACCGAGATGCGCCGCATTCTCGACACGGTCGCGGAGATGTTCCCCGACGCCAGGTGCGAACTTCTTCACGACAATCCGTTCGAGTTGACCATAGCTGTCTTGCTCTCCGCCCAGTGCACCGATGAAACCGTCAATCGCGTCACGCGAGATCTGTTCCGTAAATACCGATCGCCGCAGGATTATGTAAACGTTCCACTGGAAGAACTGGAACACGACATCCGCAGCATCGGACTCTACCGCAACAAAGCCAGACACATTCAGCAGCTTTGCCGCGTGTTGACGGAGCGCTACGGCGGAGAAGTTCCACGCGATTACGACGCCCTCGTGGCATTGCCCGGCATCGGCCGGAAATCGGCCAACGTGATCGTTTCCACCGCGTTCGGCATGCCGGCGATCGCCGTCGACACCCACGTCGAACGCGTGTCGAAACGCCTCGGCATCGCGCAGCCGGACGATTCCGTGCTGGACGTGGAAAAAAGGCTGATGGAACTGGTGCCGAAGGACGAATGGGCGATCACCCATCATCGGCTCATTTTTTTCGGCAGGTATCATTGCAAAGCGAAACAGCCGAACTGCGCCTCCTGTCCGCTGATCGACCTCTGCCGGGAAGGGGAAGAACGCCTGAAGGCCGCATCCGGCCGGTCCGGCAACGGACGGGCGGACGGTTCGCACGGCGGCAAGACGGGCCGTCGGCGGCAGGCGACGGCCCCATGATTACCTTGCGACCGGTATGCCGAGCATGCGCGGTACGGTGACGAATTCGTACCCTTGCGCCCGCAGCGCCGGGATGAGGCGTTCGAGCGCCTGAACGCCGCCGCTTAGGTCCTCCGTCCAATGGCCGCCGCTGTGAAACAGGATGATGGCGCCCGGCCGGACGTCGCGCATGACGTTGCGGACGACCTGATCGGCAGGAATTTGTCTCCAGTCTTGGGAATCAGCTGACCAACCGACGACGCGGTAATTCAAGCGCGCCAGTTCCCGCACCATATCTTCCGTGAGCGCCCCGTAAGGAGCGCGGAACATTTTCGGTCGGTAACCGACGGTCTGCCGGATGACCTCGTCCGTCTGCGTCGCTTCCCAGTGAAGGCGGCCGATCGGTTCACGAAACAGCTTCGGATGCCAGTACGAGTGGTTGCCGACGGCATGACCTTCCGCCGCGATGCGCCGCATGGCGTCGGGCAACGCTTTCGCCCTCGAACCGAGCACGAAAAAAGTGGCGGGAACGCGGTACCGATGCAAAATGTCCAAAATTTTCGGCGTAAAACGTCGGTCCGGCCCGTCGTCGAACGTCAGCGCGACCTGGCGTTTGTCGGTCGGGCCGTGAAGCGTCAGGATGTTCGGATATTTTCTTTGCAGGAGATGATTGGCCACCGGCCGAGAAGCGTCCGGAGAAGCGACTGGCGAGTCGACGGCGTCGGCGCCTTTAGCGCTCAACCGGTCCCATTCGGCGACGGCCGCGTCGCCGTCCGGCGTCAGCTTCAAATTGGCCGGATCTGCTTCCGCAACCGAGAAGTCGGCGGTGCCCGCATTCGGCTGCGGAACGGCAGCGGGCGGCATCGCGCGTTGGGACGTCCGGCAGGCCGCCGGAACGACGGCAGACGTGAAAAAGACAGCGACGGCGGCAATTCCTGCTTGTAACCGCATCGTGGACGAACCCCCTTGTCTTTTCGACGGACGCGGGTCTTGGCGCGCCGCACTTTTTTCCGAACCATCCCCTATTGTTCCCGGATGCCGGAATTGTATTTGCAAAAACGACCCGAAACCGCTACCCTTTTGAATGGGGGGGCGGCGAATGATACGATCGGACCGCATGTGGCGTTTGTTCGCGTTGCCGGCACTGGCGGTATGGTTGACGCTGGCGGCCGGATTCGTGCGCGCGGTCGACGAGACGACGGGAGCGCCGGAGGCCGGCGTTTCGTCCGGACTTCCCGTCTCGCCCGCGCCGACCGACGGAACCGGTGCGCGGGACGGCGAACTGCGCATCGCGGCGCTGGGCGATTCGCTGACCACGGGAGTCGGCGACGACGGCGGCAAAGGGTACGTCGGCCGGGTGCGGGAACGTCTTGAGGCCGAAACGGGACGGAAAGCGGTCGTCGTCAACTTTTCCATTCCCGGTTTAACGACGGAAGGGCTTCTTGCCCAACTGGGGCAACAAGCCCATATCGGCCGGACCGTCGCGGAAGCCGACGTCGTTTTGCTGACGATCGGCGGCAACGACCTGTTCGGCATTGCGCGCGACGTTTTCGATCCCGGACGGGATACGTTCGATCTGGATCGCGTCGAGGCGCGGATCCCGGCGGCGATCGCGAACTTCGCGGCGGTGATGGACAAGTTGGCCGGATGGAACAGTCGGGCACCGATCGTGTACATCGCGCCGTACAATCCTTTTTACGACGTCGACGAGGGGGCAAAGGCGGCGCGCGGCGTGGCGCTCTGGAATGCGAGGGCGATGGAAGTGGTCGCCGGAAAACGAAACGGCGTTTTCATCGGGACGGCCGATCTGTTCCAAGTGCAGTTCAGTGCAAGGATCGCGCGTGATCATTTTCATCCAAACGAACGCGGGTACGAAGCGATCGCCGAACGCGTCGTTCAGGCGCTGGCGGAACAGGAGGCCGTACGCGATGGAGGCTGAGCGACATCCCGCGGGAGGCGACGTCGTGTTGTCCGTGCGCGGGCTGAAAAAGACGATTCGCGGCAGGCCGATCATCCGCGGCGTGTCGTTCGACGTGCTCGCGGGCGAAATTTTCGGTTTTCTCGGGCCGAACGGCTCGGGCAAAACGACGACGATCCGGATGCTCGTCGGCCTTGCGCGGCCGACGGCCGGAAGCATCGTCGTCTGCGGCTTCGACCTGGTCAAGCAACACGACCGGGCGTTGGCACAGATCGGCTGCATCGTCGAGAATCCGGAGATGTACCCGTTTATGACGGGGTGGCAAAATCTCGAGCATTTCGCGCGCATGACGCCCGGCGTGACGGAAGAGCGCATCCGCGAGGTCGTCGCCGTCGTCGGCCTGGAACGCCGCATTCACGATAAAGTTAAAACGTATTCGCTCGGCATGCGCCAACGGCTCGGCATCGCTCAGGCGCTGCTCGGCCGGCCGCGGCTGCTCGTGCTCGACGAGCCGACGAACGGACTCGATCCGCAGGGCATCCGCGAAATGCGCGAATTTTTGCGCAGGCTTGCCGAGGAAGAGGGGATGGGCGTGTTCGTATCCAGTCACTTATTGTCGGAAGTGGAACAGATGTGCGATCGCGTCGCCATCTTGTCGAAGGGCGAGACGATCGCGGTCGGTTCCGTCGACGAGCTCATCCGCGGCATCGGCCAGACGGTCGTTTGGACGGTGGACGAACCTGAGCGAGCGCGTCGAGAGCTTGCAGCGTTCGCGGCATCCGTCGATCGCGACGAGCTGACCGACGGCCGGGGACAGCATGGTTTCGTTCGTCTTGCCGCCCGTATGGAAGAAAGCCGGATCGCCGAGGCGAACGCGGCGCTCGTCGCCGCCGGCGTCCGCGTCGGCGGCGTCGAGGTGCGTCGTCCGACGCTGGAAGAACTGTTTTTGCGCCTGACGGAGGGATCGGCCGTTGGCTAGTTTCGTGGCGCTCGTGCAAAACGAAGTGCTGAAAATTTTGCGAAAAAAACGGTTTTACGTCGTGCTGCTCATTCTGGCTTTGCTCGTGCCGCTGTTCGTCTACGCGCAGATGCGGCAGGTACAAAGCTTCGTCCGCCAGTCGGGCACGACGGACTGGCGGGTCGAAGTGCAGCAGCGGATCGCGGATTACCAGCGCGCGCTGACGAGCGCCCGTATTCCAGAAGAATGGAAAAAATGGCGGAGAATTCAGATTCAGAAACTGGAGTATTATCTTGAACACGACGTCAATCCGAACGCGTTGAGCGGCCTGCAGTTTACCCGTCGTTTTCTGGAAAACGCCGTTTCACTGTTCATTCCGCTGATGGTGATGGTCGTGTCGGCCGATCTCGTTTCCGGCGAACATACGGCGGGAACGATCAAGCTGCTCTTGTCGCGGCCGGTCCGGAGGTGGAAAATACTTACAAGCAAGCTGGTCGCGCTCGTGCTGTTCGCGTCGCTGACGACGGCGGCGGCCGCCGTCATCAGTTACGCAATCGCCGGCGCCGTATTCGGCTACGGCGGCTGGACGATGCCGGAGTTCGTCGGGTTCCGCGTCGTCGGAACCGAAGTGGACGTGTCCGCCGTCCGTGTCGTGCCGCTTTGGCAATATGTTTGGATGGAATGCGGTCTCGTCTGGTTCGTCGCACTGTCCGTCGGCTGCCTGTCGTTTGCGCTGTCGGTGCTCATCCGCAGCACGGCGGCCGGCATGGGCGTCATGCTCGCGCTTCTGATCTCCGGTTCGATCCTGTCGTCGATGGCGGAGTCGTGGAAAACGGCGAAATACTTTTTTATGGTCAATCTGCAGCTGACCGACTATTTGGCGGGCGATCCGCCGCCGATCGAGGGAATGAGTCTTCCGTTTTCGCTCGCGGTGCTCGGGGCGACGGCGGCGGCGGGTCTGGTCGTCGCGTATGCCGTGTTCACGCGTAAAGATGTGCTGAACTGACGAAGCGAGGAGGTCCTATGGCGGAACGACCGCAGCAACTCGAACTGTTCGACTCGGCGCCAGCGGCATACGAAGCGGACGACATTCAGGTCCTCGAAGGACTGGTGGCCGTCCGCAAGCGCCCGGGCATGTACATCGGCAGCACCGGCCCTTCCGGTCTGCATCATCTCGTCTGGGAAATCGTCGACAACGCGGTCGACGAGCATCTGGCGAAGGCGTGCACCGAAATCGACGTGACGATTCACGCCGACGGATCGGTCTCGGTGCGCGACAACGGGCGCGGCATTCCGGTGTCGATGCACAAAATCGGCGTTCCAACGCCGCAGGTCGTCTTCACGATGCTACACGCCGGCGGGAAGTTTGGAAACGGAGGAAGTTACCGGAAAACGGGCGGCCTCCACGGGGTCGGCGCATCCGTCGTCAACGCGCTGTCCGAGTGGCTGGAAGTCGAAATCCGGCGCGAGGGCAAGATCTATCGACAGCGTTTCGAGTCTTGGACGGACGACGACGGCGTCGAACACGTCGGCGAGCCCGTCACCGGCCTGGAAGTCGTCGGCGAAACTACGGAAACGGGTACGACGGTGCGGTTTAAGCCCGACCCCCGCGTGTTTCAGCAGACCGTCTCGATCCAGTACGACACCGTCGCGGAACGACTGCAGGAAATCGCGTTTCTCAATTCCGGCCTGCGCGTTACGCTTTCGGACGAGCGATCGGGACGCCGCGACGAATTCCGCTACGAGGGCGGGGCTAGGCAGTTCGTCCGTTTTCTCAACGAAGATAAGAACGTGCTGCACGACGTCATCCATTTTTACGGCGTCCGAGACGACATTGAAGTCGAGGTCGCCATCCAGTACCACGACGGGTATACGGAGACGATCGTCTCATACGTCAACTCGATTCCGACGCGGGGCGGCGGCACGCACGAGACCGGCTTCAAGACGGCCTATACGCGAGTGATGAACGACTACGCGCGCAAGTGCGGCCTGCTGAAAGACAAGGACAAAAATCTCGAGGGCGTCGACCTGCGCGAAGGCATGATGGCCGTGCTCAACATCCGGATGAGCGACGTCGAATTCGTCGGCCAGACGAAAGATCAGCTCGGCAGCTCGTCCGCGCGCGGAGCCGTCGATGCCGTCGTGTCGGAAAAATTGTCTGAATTTCTGGAGGAAAATCCAGATATCGCCCAGACGATTTTGAAAAAGGCGATCCAAGCCGCCAAGGCGCGCGAGGCCGCCCGCAAGGCTCGTGAAGAGGTTTTGGGCGGCAAAAAGGGCAGGGCGGAAGCCGCGAATCTCGGCGGCAAACTCGCGCCGGCGCAGTCGAAAGATTTTTGGTCGAACGAGCTGTTCATCGTCGAAGGCGATTCGGCCGGCGGCTCGGCCAAACAAGGGCGCGACGCGCGTTTCCAGGCGATCTTGCCGCTGAAGGGCAAGCCGATGAATTCCGAGAAAGCGCGGCTTGCCGACATTTTGAAAAACGAGGAATTCCGCGCGATCGTCGCCGCCATCGGCGCCGGCATCGGTCCCGAGTTCGATCCGGCGGAAAGCCGCTACGGCAAAATCATCATCATGACCGACGCCGATTCCGACGGCGCCCATATCCAGTGTCTGTTGCTGACGTTTTTTTACCGCTATATGAAACCGCTGATCGAAGACGGACGGATCTATCTCGCCCAGCCGCCGCTTTACCGGCTGACGAAAAAAGGAAAATCGCCGGTGACGCGCTACGTCTACACGGAAGACGAGCTGGAGCGGGCGCTCGCCGAGCTCGGTGAGCAGGTCGAAATCCAGCGGTACAAAGGACTCGGCGAAATGAACGCGGAGCAGCTGTGGGAGACGACGATGAATCCGGCGACGCGGACGCTGCTGAAGGTCCGGATCGAGGATGCGGCCAAGGCCGAACGCCGCATATCCGTGCTGATGGGCGACAAGGTCGATCCGCGCAAACGGTGGATTATGGAACACGTCGATTTCGGCGAATTCGAGGAATGACGGGAAGGAGGCGGACGGATGAACGCGGCGGAGGAACGCCTGTTGCCGGCGCTTTTGGAAGACGTGATGGGCGACCGGTTCGGCCGTTATTCGAAATATATTATCCAAGACCGCGCAATTCCGGACGTGCGCGACGGCCTAAAACCCGTGCAGCGGCGCATCCTTTACGCGATGTACGAAGCCGGAAACACGCCGGACAAGCCGTACCGCAAATCGGCCAAGACGGTCGGCGACGTGATGGGCAATTACCATCCGCACGGCGACGCCTCGATCTACGAGGGTATGGTGCGCATGGCGCAGCCGTGGAAAATGATGTACCCGCTTCTGGACGGCCACGGCAATTGGGGTTCGCTCGACGACGACCCGGCGGCCGCCATGCGGTACACGGAAGCGCGCCTGTCCGACGTCGCGATGGAGATGCTCCGCGACATCGACAAGGAGACGGTTCCGTTCCGACCGAACTTCGACAACACGTCGCGCGAGCCGGTCGTTTTGCCGTCGCGGTTTCCGAACTTGCTCGTCAACGGCGCCAGCGGCATTTCCGCCGGCTTTGCGACGGAAATTCCACCGCACAACCTCCGCGAGATCATCGACGCCTGCATCGCGTTGATCGACCATCCGGACATTACGGTGGAGGAACTGATGTCGATCGTGCGCGGGCCTGATTTTCCGACCGGCGGCATCGTCATGGGCGAAGACGGCATCCGCGAGGCGTACCGGACCGGAAAAGGCCGTGTCTTCATCCGCGCGAGGACGGCCGTGGAAACGGTGCGCGGCGGCGGCCGGCAAATCGTGATTACGGAAATTCCTTACCAGGTCGTGAAGGCGAAGCTCGTGGCGACACTGGAACAACTGCGGCTCGACCGCAAACTGGAAGGCGTCGTCGCCGTCCGCGACGAAACCGGCCGCGACGGTCTGCGCATCGTGCTGGAGCTGAAACGGGACGCCGACGCCGACGCCATTTTGACCTATCTGTTCAAAAAAACGGAGCTGCAGGTTCCTTATCATTTCAATATGGTCGCCATCGTCAACCGCACGCCGAAACAGCTCGGCCTCAAAGACTTGCTGGCCGCCTACGTCGCTCATCGGCGCGAAGTCGTCGTCAACCGGTCACGGTATGAGCTGGCGCGCGCCGAAGATCGCGCCCACGTCGTCGACGGGCTGATCTCGGCGCTCGGCGTGCTCGACACCGTCATCGAAGTGATTCGCGCGTCGCGCAACCGCCAGGAAGCGCACCGCCGTTTGACGGAGAAGTTCGGCTGGTCCGACCGGCAAGTGGAGGCGATCCTCACGTTGCAGTTGTACCGGTTGACCGGTCTGGAGCTCGTTGAACTTCAACGGGAACGCGACGAGTTGAAGGAGAAAATCGAGCGGCTTCGCGCCGTGTTGTCTGATGAAAAACAGCTTTCGGAGGTCATTAAGCGCGAACTGCTCGAGATTCGCGAACGGTACGGCGCGGACCGGAAATCGGAAATCCGCGGCGAAGTCGAAGAGTTGAAAATCGTTCGGGACGTGTCTGTGCAGGCCGAAGACGTCATCGTCACGCTGACGCGCGACGGCTACGTCAAACGGACCGGCATGATGTCGTTCGTTCGCTCGGGAGCGGATCCGGAAAGCGTCGGCCGCAAAGAAGGCGACGCGCTGAGGTTTTGGACGGTCGCCAACACGCGGGATACGCTGTTGTTGTTTACCCATCGCGGATCTTACGTCAGCTTGCCGGTTCATGAACTGCCGGACGTCAGATGGAAAGAGACGGGAACCGCCCTGGTCAACGTCGTTCCCCTCCTGAAGGAAGACCGCGTCGTTGATGTCGTTGCCGTTCGTTCGTTCGACGAACAGGGACTCTCCCTCTGGTTCGTGACAAAACAGGGACTCGTCAAGCGGACGCCGCTATCGGAATACGCGACGAATCGCACGATGGCCATCACCGCCCTGCGGTTGAACGACGGAGACGAACCGGTTCGCGTATTGTGCGGCGGCGACGGGTACGACTTGCTGATCGTGACCCGGCTCGGCATGAGCATTCGGTTTCCGGCTTCCGAAGTCGGCGAGACGGGGAGAATCGCCGCGGGGGTGCGCGGCATTCGACTGGACGAAGGCGACGAAGTCGTCGATGCCCTGTTGGCGGTCGGTGATGGAGGAGCGGAGGTTCTTGTCATGTCCGACGCCGGTTATGCCAAACGCACGCCGCTGTCCGAATATCCCGTCCAGGGCAGGGGCGGCAAAGGCGTTTCGACGTTCGAGTTCCGGTCCGGACGCCGGATGCCTGCGAACGGCTCGGTGCTCGTGCGTGCGGTGTTGGTGGCCGACAGGGACATTCGGTTGACCGCTTGTCTATCGGACGGTTCCATGCATTCGTTTATGGTCGACGGTGTTCCGTCCGAAGCGAGGCGATCGGCGGGAAAACCGGTGCTGGCGCTTGCACCGGGCCAGACGGTCGTCGACGTCGTCCGCACGGATCAATCGTAAGGTGCGGAAGCGGGAGGTTCAAGCTGCGCCTTCAGGCGCAGCAGAAGTTCCAGCACCAGCCATAGCGGAACCGGGTCGTCGAGCCGGCTTTCCCATTCGGGATCCGAAACGACGCCCGCTTCAAGTGCCTTACGAAACAGCTCGGACTTGCGCTCTTCCATGGTCATCCCCTGCCATTTTTCAATGTCGTTCGTCTTATTTTATGTCGAAAAACGCCGATGGTGCCGTTCATCCGTTGTTTTATGTCATAAAAAATCAATACCTTCAATCTTTTAACGGCTTAAATCTCGTGATATAGTGATCTTTAAGAAACGTCGGTGGCTGTGAAGGGAGCGAATGAGGACGTGGCGAGCGGGAATTCGACGGAAGGACAGTTTCTTCGGTGCTGGGTGAAACTTTCAAAGGAGTTGCATAGACGCCTGGAGGCGGAACTGGCGCCGGAATTGACGGAAAGCCAGCTTAACGTGCTCGACGTAATGCTTATGAAAAACGGGGACTGGACCACGTCGGAATTGATAGAATTTCTTGAAACGACACCGGCGGCCGTCACGATGATTCTGGATCGCATGGAAAAACACGGGCTGATCGCTCGGACGCGCGACGAGCGCGACCGGCGCATCGTCCGCATTGCCGTGACGACGAAAGGCAAAACCGCCTGGGAACGCGGGGTCCGGATCCGCGAACAGATCGCGGCGAGCTGCTTGAGCCGCTTGTCCGCCCATAACCAGCGCCTTCTGGTTTATCTGCTCAGCAAGGCTGCGGGCGTGCCGACGACGGCCGAAAGCGGCCCGTCGCCGACAGCGGTGACGGTTTGACCAAGGACATCTCAGGCGAGCCGAGATCGGTCGAACCATGTCCACGGAGGCGTTTCAGGCGGTTTCGCGGTGAACGCCAGCTCTTGCCGGGTGGTCGGATGCGCGAAGGCGAGCCGGTAAGACCAAAGCGCCAGATGGCTGCTTTCGATACGGTGTATACGGGCATCTTCGGCTATGAAACGCCCGGCCGCGTGCGAACCGTATTTCGCGTCGCCTAAGACCGGATGGCCGATCGCCGCAAATTGCGCTCGAATCTGGTGCGGTCTGCCGGTATGAAGCGCGATGCGGACGAGGTGCAGCGGTTCGCCCCGGCCGGGAGCGCGGATCGTCTGTAGCCGGACGTAATCCAAAACGGCGAGCTTGGCGTCGGGATGATCGGCGGGGACGACGGCGACCCTGTTGGTCCGCACGTCTTTGTACAAATGATGGGTGAGCGTTGCCGCCTCGGGCAGCCGGGCCCCGCAGACGACGGCGAGATATGTTTTTGAGATCGCCCGCGATCGGAGTTGTTCGGACAGCCGAGAAGCCGCTTTCGAGGTTTTGGCGAACACCATGACGCCGCCGACCGGACGGTCCAGCCGGTGAACGAGTCCGAGAAACACGTTGCCGGGTTTTGCGTATCGTGTTTTCAGATCGGCCTTGAGCGCATTCAGCAGATCGGGGTCGTCCGTCCTGTCGGCTTGCGTCGGCATGCCCGGCGGTTTGACGACGACGAGCACATGATTGTCCTCGTACAGCACAGGAATGCGGACGGTCACGGCTGTTCGGCCTCCCAGCGGCCGAACGCGCCCGCCGGCAGAACAAGGCCGGTCGAACCGACCGGCAGGCCGATCTCGTCGGTCGTGATGCGTCCGCGCCCGCCCTTGCCGAACGTCAGCGCAAGCAGGTTGCCGAGGACGGAGGGAGAAAGCCCGGTCGTATACGAATTAAGCAGTACAAGAAGCGGTCGGTCGGACAACAGGCCGACGCACGCTTCCAGAAATCTGTACAGGTCGTCCTCCAGCTTCCAGACTTCGCCGCCTGGACCTCGGCCGTAAGACGGCGGGTCGAGGACGATGACGTCGTACGTCCGGCCGCGCCGTTTTTCCCGCTGAACGAATTTGAGCGCGTCGTCGACGAGAAACCGGACCGGGCGGTCACCGAGTCCCGACAGCTGCAGGTTTTCCTTGGCCCATTGGACGATGCCTTTGGCGGCGTCGACGTGGCAAACTTCGGCTCCGGCCGCCGCGCACGCCAGCGTCGCCCCGCCCGTATAGGCGAACAGGTTGAGCGCTCGGATCGGCCGTCCGGCTCGCTCGAGCCGTTCGCGCAACCAGTTCCAGTTGACGGCCTGCTCGGGGAAAAGACCGGTATGTTTGAACCCGGTCGGTCGGATGTAAAAAGACAGCGACCCGTAAGCGATCGTCCAGCGCTCGGGAAGAGGCCGGCGGAACTCCCAATGGCCGCCGCCGGACGAGCTGCGCAGATAACGGGCGTCGGCCCGGTTCCAGTCGGCCGGTCCGAGCGTTTTCGGCCAGATCGCTTGCGGATCGGGACGGCGCAGGACGAACGGTCCCCATCGTTCCAGTTTTTCGCCGTCGCCGGCGTCGATCAGTTCATAGTCGTTCCAGTCGGTCGCGATTTGCATGGCGTCAACGATAACTCCCCCGGTTGACGATTGAGAATCGTTAGAACGTCTCGCGGACGACGACGTCCCTGACCGGAAGCCGTAACGATGGGCGCTGCGGCGGTTCGGCCGCTTTGCCGACGGCGACGAGCAGCACGGGCAAATAGCGCGGCGGTACGCGGAACGCTTCAACGAACCTGCTTCGGCTGAATCCGCCCATCGGGCATGTATCGAGCCCTTTGGCGCGGGCGGCCAGCATCAGGATCATCGCCGCCAGGCTCGCATTGCGAATCGCCTCGTCCCGGGCGTAACGGGCGTCTTCGTAAGCCGCGCGCGTCTGCTCGACGAGACTCGCTTTCGTCTCCGGCGTCATGAAGCCGGCATCGACCGACATGCCGAACACGGCGTCCGCGTTCCGATAAGGTTCCAGGTCGCCGAGTACCGCGACGACGGCCGACGCCTCGAGCACCTGGCGTTGGCGGTTGGCGACGGGGAACAAGCGGGCTTTGGCCTCGTCGGAAGTGATCAAAAGAAACTTCCAATGTTGAAGATTCCAGGAAGACGGCGCGCGCGTCGCCGCCTCCAGGATTTCATATAGTTCCGATTCGGCGATGCGAAAGCCGGCGTCGAACCGTTTAACGGCGCGCCGGCCTTGCAGAAGCCGGACGAACTCGGCGAAAGTCGTTTCGGACACCGGCGGATTCACCTCCGAAACTTCCGGACCGTGGTTTCGGCGAAAGACGGATCGGGCGCGGGGTTGACGGCGGCGACGTTGTTTTCCTCAGCATATCACGCCGAACATCGCGGCGCAAACCGCTCGGACCGACGGTCGAGCGTATCGTCGAAACAGAAGTTGGAAATACCATTACGGGACATTCGGAAACGGGGGGCGTAACGTCCATGGCGAAGTCGTTTCGGAACATGTCCGACGTGCGCATGGAAAAAACGCTGGGCGATTTCGTCCGGTGGCAACGCGAGCGGCTGAGCAAGCGGAAGGATCTATCGTTCGCCGTTCCGCGGGCCGAATCCGTCGACACGAATTATTTGCGCGCCAACCGCAGTGAACCGGCGATCGTCTGGATCGGCCATTCGTCATTTTTGATCCAGCTGGGAGGCCTTCATGTCGTCACCGACCCCGTCTGGGCAAACCGGATGGGATTCGGTCGCCGGCTTGCGCCTCCGGGGCTTTTGCCGTCCGATCTGCCGGCCGTCGATGTCGCGCTCATTTCCCACAGTCATTACGATCACCTGCATATACGCTCGTTGCGGCAACTGCCCGGTGATCCGGAGATTCTCGTACCGGAAGGATTGGGAGCCTATCTGTCGCGAAAAGGGTTTCGCCGCGTACGCGAGCTCGGCTGGTGGCAATCGGTCCGCATCGGTTCCGTCGAATTTGCGTTCGTTCCCGCCCAGCATTGGACGCGGCGCACGCTATGGGACATGAACAAGTCGCACTGGGGCGGATGGGTGATGACGCCGGTCGGTCGCAACGCCGGCATGCCGACCGTCTATTTTGCCGGAGATTCGGGCTATTTTCCGGGATTCCGGCAGATCGGCGAGAAATTCTCCATTGATTGTGCTTTGATGCCGATCGGCGCCTATGAACCGGAATGGTTCATGGGGCCTCAGCATGTGACGCCGGAAGAGGCCGTACAGGCGTTTCTCGACGTCGGCGCACGATGGTTTGTGCCGATGCATTACGGCGCATTCCGTCTGGCCGACGATACGCCGAAGGAGGCGCTCGACCGCCTGCATGCGGCGTGGAAGGCTAGGGGGCTGGAAGCAGACCGTTTACGCGTTTTGAAATTGGGGGAAATCTGGAAGGTTCCGATCGCGGAGCAAATGACGGGCGGCGCCGCATCCGGCGACCGCCCGCCCGTCCTGCAACCCGCGACGTCTTCGCACGGCTAGGCCAGCGGGGCCGCTTAAGGGCCGACCGGCTGTTCGACCGTCAGTGCGCCGCCGTCGTAATTCACCCGTAGCCCGAGGTTTTCCGCGACGAACCGGACGGGAAGCATCAGCCGGTTGTTTTCTAGAAACGGCCGTACGTCCGGGTTGTTCGGGTCGATCGGCACTTCGCGCGACTGAACGGCGCCCGAGGCGCCTATGGCCGTCACGACCGCCGTCGGACAGCCGACCCATAATTCGACGCGCCCGGCGCCGTCGCGCTCGACCGTCGCCTTTTGTTCAGCCGCGTCCCAGGCCAGTTTCAATCCGAGAGGTTCAAGCAGACGAATCGGCAGAAACGTTCGATCATTGCGCACGATCGGCGCGACGTCGACCGGTTCGCGCACGCCGTCGACTTCGCGCACGGAACGCCCGATTTCGAGCTTCACCTGCCGCGCGGCGTCCGCTTTCGTCAGTTTCGATCCCGAAGCGATCTCGTCCGTTTTGCCGCCGGAAGCGCGTTCGGTCGAAGAGGGCGGTACCTTGTGTCCACGTCTGACCGTTCGGCGAAACGTAGAGCGCGCTGTGACTTGCTGCCACATATTGGCCATTCGCGTAGGCGACATCATATAAGTCCGTCACGGGATGCCACGACCACGTCAGACCGTCGGACGACGTCATCGCCCCGGTAGAGCCGACCGCCACGAACTTGCCGTCGGCGTAGATGACGTCGTTCAGCCACTGAACGTTGGAAGGGGAAATCGGCGCATAAGACCAGCCGGTTCCGTCGGACGAGCGAAACAAGCCCAGTCCGGCGGCGATGTACGTCCCGTTGCCGTACGTCACGGCGTACGGAATGCCGCCGATGCCGGCCGACGTCAAGTTCGACAAAGCCCGGGCCGTGGGGATCGGCACGGCCTGGACAGTCGCGGAAACGGCCGCCGTCGTCGACAGCAGCAACACAGCCGCGACGACCCTCGCTATCCGCCAGCCGCCTTTTCCGTATCGACTGTCCGTTCTTTCCGCTGTCGCATTCATCCTGTTGTCCTCGCTTTCGCTCTTCGTAAACGCTTACTTCTTCATCGTATCACGCCGGCGGCAGGCGGGCAATCTCATTTTTGACGCTCGAAAAACGGCAAAAATGTTGCCAAAACGTCCTGTCCGCGACTTCGTTAAAGCGTTTACAATAAAAGCGGACGGGATCGAACGTATGGGCGGCCGCCGCTTCCGGTCCCGCCGGCCGATCGAAAGAAATTCGGACAAAGGGAGGTTTCTGCTCATGGGTGTCGCCATGCGCAAACAGGGGGTTCTGTACGTCGTCGCGATAGTCGCTCTCGCGACCGCGCTCGTGCTGGGCCTGTTTCCGCCGGCGCCTACTCCGGTCGGCAATATCGCCGAAGCCGCCGCTTTCGCCAAGGGCGCCGACGTCAGCTGGGTGCCCGGCATGGAGGCGCAAGGGTACAAGTGGTACGACAAAAACGGCGTACAGCGCGACATTCTCGACATTCTGAAAAACGACTACCAGATCAACAGCGTCCGCATCCGCGTCTTCGTCAATCCGTCGAACGACTACGGCAACGGCTACATGAACAAGGACCGCGCCGCGGCGCTCGCCCAGCGCGCGAAAAACATGGGCCTGCGCGTCATGCTGACGCTCCATTACAGCGACACGTGGGCCGATCCCGGCCATCAGACGAAACCGGCCGCCTGGCGCAACTACACGTTCCAACAGCTGATGGACGCCGTCTGGAACTACACGCGCGACGTCATGACGACCATGCAGTCGCGCGGCGTCACGCCGGAATGGGTGCAGTGCGGCAACGAGACGAACGACGGCATGCTCTGGGAAGACGGCCGCGCGTCGGCCAACATGAGGAACTACGCCTGGTTGGTCAACACGTGTAACAACGCCGTCAAGTCGATCAGCAGCTCGACGAAGACCGTCGTCCATCTGGCCAACGGGTACGACAACGCGCTTTTCCAATGGAACATCGGCGGCCTGATTTCCAACGGAGCGACGTTCGACGTCATCGGCATGTCGCTGTATCCGTCGGCGTCCGACTGGCAGACGAAAGTCAACCAGGCCGTCAGCAACATGAACGACATGATCTCGCGGTACGGAAAGGAAGTGATCGTGTCCGAAATCGGCATGGACTACAACCAGGCGTCCGCCGCGAAAAGCTTCATCGCCGACATCAAGACGAAAACGCGCAACATCGCAAACGGCAAAGGGCTCGGCGTCTTCTACTGGGAGCCGGAGGCGTATCCGGGCTATAACGGCGGGTATAACAAGGGCGCTTGGCAGTCGAACGGCCGGCCGACGATCGCGCTGGAAGGATTTTTGAACTGAGCGACGGACGCCAGAATCCGTTCCATCCGGGGGACGACCGCCGACCAGTCGAACCGCAGGGCGGTCGTCCTTCCTTGTCGGCCGAGAAAACGCCGTTTGTCCGGATGAACGAGCAAATCCCGGACGTGCGCCGCCAAAGCTTCGACGTCGCCCGGGGGCGCCAGCAAGGCGTTTTTGCCGTGTTCGGCGTAGCCGTCGATTCCGCCGCATGCGGCGGCCACGACCGGAATTCCGCACGCCATCGCTTCCAAAGGGGGCAGTCCGAATCCTTCGTACTGCGACGTATAGAGCAACAGGTCGGCGGATCGGTACAAATCGGGCAACTCGTCTTGCGGCGGGCACACCGCGAAGCGGACGGGAAACGGACAATTGAGCAGCGTCGGCGGCGTTTGACAAATCCACAGCACCTGAAAACGCGTTCCTTCTTCCCAGACGCGCCGTAATACCCGGACGGCGGTCGTGAAATCTTTGAACCGTTCCGAAGCGGGTCCGACGAGCAGTACCGTGGCGCCTTCGCGTTCAGAACCGGGCGAAAACGCCGCGGTGTCGACGCCGTTCGGGACGACGGCACATGTTCGCCCGTAGCGCACTCGAAGCACGTCCGCCAGGAAGGAAGAAACACACCCGATCGGAACCGGCCGTCGGTATTGCGACCGCAAATAACTCCGCACCGCGTCCGGATCGACATCGGATACGTCGCCGAACAACCAGGGGTAGCCTTGTTCCAAATAAAAAAGGGGCACTTGACTTCGCTCGCTGTTTTCGAGCTGGCGCACCCACCCCAGGACGATCGCGTCGCAATCGCGAACCGTTCCGAACATGTCCGCCGAATCCGAAAACGACGCCGCTTCGTCGACGGCGACGTCGGACCAGGCGGGCAACGGTCCGGCGTGTTTGCCGCCCGTATGATAAACACGCGTGCGATGGCCGCGTTCCCGGAGCCTGCGGGCATATTCAAGCAAAATTTTAATGCCCCCGGTCAAATGAAGATGGGGTAAGGCAAAGGCGACATCGAGCCTGCCGATGCTGCCGGTGTTTTCCGCCGCTCTTGCAACGAGCCGGTCTGCGGGACAATCCGTCCAGTTAGCGGGCGGATCGATTTCCACGATTTGCGCGCCGCCGTCGGGCGTCGGCACCAGCCGCCAGCAACTGTCCCAAGATTGAAAATCAACCAAAGTCCATCGGCTGCGATGGGTTTCATGGACGTTTCCGCGATAATCCCCTTGCGGCGCCGGATAAAGCGGCGTCGAAACGATCAACTTCTTGCCGGCGCGCGACAACAGCTTATCGATCAGCCGTCTTCCGTCCTCTTTCGGCACGTGTTCCAATACATCGATCAGCAAAACGACGTCGTAAACCGGCAGTCGTTCGAGCACTTCGAACATGTCGCCGTAATATACGCGGTTATACGCATAATCGTGAACGGGCGTCCGATACGGGGCGAAAATTTCAATGCCGTCGATCCGAAGCCGCCATTCGTCCGGACGGTACCTTCCGGCGGCGACGTCTGTCGCTTCCCGCAACAGCAGTCCATATTTCCCAAACCCGACTCCGACGTCCAACACGGACGAAGGAGCCGCCCGCAACACGGCGTCGACGACGGAGGGAATCGCTTGAACATAACTGGTCGGCACGCGTTGTCCCTCCTTTTCAAAACCAAAAAACGGCCCGTTCCGGGTTCAACGTTTCGAAACATCGCTCGTCGGGTCCACGGTTACGGTTGACGAGGCGCGCCGCCGAGACGCAGGCGTGCGCGAGAGCCCGGCGGGCCTCCGGTTTGCCGGAATCCCGAACACACCGTGCGAACCAGTTTACGGCCGCAAACCGGTCGTTCCGCGACCAAGCGAGCAACCCGAGGATCCACGCGTCCGTCGCGGTCAGCGCGACCCCGTCCGTTCCGGCGACGTCGTCCAGCTTTTGTTTGAGATCGGCCGGTGCTCTGAAAAACGGTCTCATTCCGCCTTCAGCTGGCAAAAACAACGATGCGGACGTTTCGACCATGTCGGACTGAAACCGGACAAATGCTTCCCATGCTCCCATCCGCAACAGCGCGCACGAGCGGGCGAGCATGAGAGACGGCGACAGTTCGGATTTTTCCGGCGCATTTTCCGATTCGGCGGCGGATCGCGCGCCGGTCGCCCGAACAAGCGCCCAGTCCAACAAACTCTTTTCCTGTAAACCATCAGAATCATCGGGCAGATCGGCAAGTTTGCGCTTTGCTTCGGAAAAGCGTCGGTTCAAAGCGTCCAAGAAAAAATCAAGCCTTAACCGCTGCCGACAAGAAACGAGCAACGAACGCACTTCTTTGAGTACGTCGGGATTCGCCGTATCGAGCGCGGCTTCGCAAATGATTTTGTCCACCGCTTCGCGTACCGGTCCGTCCAGCGTCGTGTCGCGGACGAGCCGCGCCAACTCGTCAAAACCGTCTGTCGTCGTCAGCAAAAACGCCAGTCTCTTCCAAACCGGCAAGTAGCCCGGCCGAAATCCCAACGCCCGGACGTAATCCTCTTTTGCTTCTTCCCAGAGCGCAAGCGATTCCCGGATACGGCCGGCCCAATACAGTGTGCGGTACGTACCCGATCCGGAGACGGACGAATACCGCTCCGACGCGTCACCGGCCCTCAACGCGCGTTTAACGGCGTCCAAAGCCGCCGCAGGCCGGTTCGATTCGAACAGGATGACGGCTTTCAATTCCAAAAGATCGGTGAAATCGGGGTAAAAAACTAGTGCTTGGTCGATCAAGCCCGATGCCTCATCCATTTTGCCGATTTCCCGAAGACAATACGCCGCCTTGAGCGCGAGATCGGACGTATATCCTTCCGTGACCGGCGCGTGGCGAAGCGCTTCGCGAAACCATTCCCAGGCGCGTTCGTAATCGCGACGCTGGAAATATTCGGTCCCGACCGCATAGCGAATTCGCGGATCTCCCGGAGACAGGCGGGCGGCCGTTTCCAACAGACGGGCGTTGCGTTCGTTTTTTCGTTTGCGGACGATCCGTTCTTCCAAATACCCGTCATGTGCGATTCGGATCGGAGCTCGGGCCAAGACGGCGCCCGGAATCCGCAAAATCGACGACACCACTTCTTCATGCACCGTGCCCGAGAAGCGGATGCGCGGATCGTTGCGGAACAACCGGCATACCGAATCGGTGACGAATTCGCCTTCGGCCGGGTCTCCGACGGAATGGATCATGTGAACGTAAAAACCGTAGACGCGTCCGTCCGACATCTGTTCGCGCAATCGGTCGACATCGACAGAAACAAGTTGTTCGTCCGCATCCAGGACGAATATCCAGTCCCCGGTCGCCAACGCCAGTCCGGCGTTTCGCGCGGCCGAAAAATCGTCCGTCCAGGCGACTTCCTCGACGCGCGCGCCGTATCGTCTCGCGATTTCGCGCGTTTCGTCGACGGAACCGGTGTCGACGATAATCATTTCGCGAACATAAGGGAGAACGGACAAAAGACAACGTTCAAGACAATCCGCTTCGTCGCGGACAATCATACAAAGACTGATGGATAGTTCCATCGTTGCCTCCTTTCGCAACATTTCATACGAAACCGTCGACCCAAGGCAACAGCAAACGCACCGTCCGTACGATCGCACGGAGTTCCGGCGACCGCACGTCCAGCAGACGGGCATCGACCATTCGCGACGCCGCCCGCACCCATCGCCTTCGACTCGACGTGTCGCGATTGGCGGAGACGTGCCAGTCGTTCAGCACCCGAGACGCTTCTTCGCCTGCGGGATTGTCCCGGCGTAGGCGGGGAACCGATTTCGATCGGCCGATCCCCCATATCCTGGAAAGCAAACGCGCGGTTCGAAAACAACCGCATGCTTCCAACAAATTTAAAACGCGTTGTTTGCCCGCCTGATCCGGCCGAAAATGTTTCAACAACGCCGCGGCCAATTGTTTTTCCCGATCGGCGCAATGCATATAACGGAAAAGCCGGCAAAGCGGGGGTTCGGCGCTTGTATCCAGCCGAACGGCTTCGAGATGCCATCTCAGCACTCCGATGTCGTCGCGTCTACACTCGGCCAAAATGCCGAGTGAAAAACAAGTTTTGTGGGCGCCGATTCCCGTTTCGGTCTGAAACGGGGCGGGAGGAGGTCCCAGGCGATATGCCGATGTCAGAAACGACTCGGCGTTTTCCCAGCGGCCTGCCTCCATTTCCCACAGGCCAGCATAATGAAAGAGATCCGTGTATGAGGGAAAACGTTTGATTCCTTCTAAACAACTGAAAACCGCTTTTTCGACATCGCCCATCTTTCGCCAACAGAACGCT
The DNA here is from genome assembly GCA_002507565.1 of Candidatus Reconcilbacillus cellulovorans. Classification (GTDB taxonomy): domain Bacteria; phylum Bacillota; class Bacilli; order Paenibacillales; family Reconciliibacillaceae; genus Reconciliibacillus; species Reconciliibacillus cellulovorans. Next base: position 84,299 of record MOXJ01000001.1, on the reverse strand, counting down.
TCGTATTTATAGGCGAGCGCGACGAACGGCGCATCGCACGTCGCGCGGGACCGGGCGGCTCGAAAATACCGGACGGCCCGCTCCGGACGTCCGGCCCGCGCCCATTCGACTCCCATATTGTAAAGATGGAACGGGTCTCCAGGTGTTTTGCGCAGTTGTCGTCGCAAAATCCGCATGTTCCGTTCCACTTTGCGGCGATCGGCGACTACATCGCCGACATATCCGTAATGGCGGACGACAATGTCGCTTCCGCCGAAGACGGCGCGGGGGTCGCGGCGCAAAATGCTCGGAGCGATTTGTTCATGGATCGCGCCTTCGAACCGGTGACGCGGATCGTTTCGAAACAGCCGGATCGACGAATGCACGGCGGCATCCTCTGAAAAAGAGTGGAAATAATTATAAATTGTAACATAATAACCGGAGCAGCTTCTGTCGCGGACACATGCCCGCAATCGTTCCGGCGCGTCTTCCGCCAGTTCTTCGTCGGCGTCCAGGACGAGAATCCAGTCGCCCGTGGCCCGTTCGAGCCCGACGTTGCGCGCCGCGGCGAAATCGTCTTCCCATTCGGCAGAAAAGACGACGGCGCCATATCGCCGGGCGATCCGGACCGTGTCGTCGGTCGAGCCGGTATCGACGACGATAAGCTCATCGACGGCCGGTGCGGCGCTTCTCAAACACCGTTCGATCGTATCGGCCTCATTGCGGACGATCATGCACAGGGAAATGCGTTCGGACATCAGATTTTCTCCTTTGCGCAGCGTTCCACGACGTGTGCCAACCGGTCGATTCAAGCAGCCGGATCGACCATTCGACGTTTTCAAGATCTTTAAGCAGACCGGGATGCCCCGGATCGCGGGCGAGACCTTCCATAAGCGTCTGTCGAGCCAGCTGCAACCAGGAAAGAGCAGCGCCGATCCGCGCCTTATCGTTATGCGGAGCGAGCTCGACCGAACGTTCGAACAACACGGCTGCCTGCACGGCGTGTCCGCGGTCGTACAAAATTTCCGCCAACATCGCGTATTCGTCCGCCGTGAGACGGTCGGCCTCCATCCGACGAAGCAGCCGATCGGCCGCAGGCAAGACGTACCCGTGACGATACAAACATTGCGGATAAGTCCGCGCCGAAGCCGGATGAAGCCGGATAAGCCGTTCGGCTAAGGAGAGTGCGTTATGGCGCACGGCTTTATCCACCCATTCGTCCCACGAACGGTCGTCGGAACCGGGCTCGGCGCCCGCGACGCCCGTTTTGAGAAGGCGGTCGATTTGTTCGATCGCCGCTCGGCAGCATTCCGGAATTTTTTCGTATTCGCGTGCGGAAAACGTTTTTCCGTTTTGCCACCGGCAGACGGCGTACATTTCCCAAAAATCCGGCCGCGTCGAATAGCCTGAGGCTTGGAGTAAACACGCTTCAGCTTCCGCGAATCGTCCGGTCTGCATCAGACATTGCGCCTGAAGAAGAACCGCGGTGTCGGGCAAATGGCTGACCTCCCGCAGTACGCGCTCGAGTTCTCGAAGAGCGTTGGCGTACGCCCCGACGCGCGCTAGCAGCCTTGCGGCGATAAGCGGTTGTTCGTCGCGAACTTTCTCAGGTAATCGGGACACGAGTCGTTCGGCCGCTTCGTCATCCGACCATCCGGACCTCAATCCTGCGTCGAGCCATTTTTCCCAGCGCGTCTCATCGGTCGGATCGACCGACAACGATCGCTCCAGCCAAGCGGCCATTTCCGCGAAATTTCCGCATCGTCCGGCCAGTTCGGCCAACGCTTCGAACGTGCGGATCGAACCGATTGCCGTTTCCGTCACGTACCGGCGCCGTGACGGATGATCGGCGAGGTCCAGACAATGTTTCCAACATCGCGCCGCTTCGTTCCATTGCCCGCAACGAAACAGGGCACCCCCCAGAAAATGATGTAAATCCGGGTAGTCCGGATAGTCGCGTACAGCATGCCGTAAATGGTCACGAGCTTCCTCCCACCGGCCGCATTGAAGCAGCGCGATCGCCAAATCGCGCGCCAGTCCGGGGCGGAATGCGGCGGAGCGGGGGGTAAGCCGCCACGCTTTCGTAAACCGTCGAACCGCGTCTTCCGTCCGCCCTTTTTGCGCGAACGTCACGCCCGTCTGGTACAAATAAAACGGGTCGTCGGGGCGTTCGGACAAGGCGATTTCGAGCAACCGCAAATTGCGGTCGGCTTTCGCTTTCGACTCCATGTCGGCCGGCATATAACCGTCATGTTCGAACACAAGGGGAGATTCGCCGACCGGTTGAACCGGTTCGCCGTCGGAGACGTTCACCGGGTGTTCGTGAATTCGGCCGGCGAACCGATATTCCGGTCGCCGTCGCAGCAGGCGGACGCAAGGACAGACGACCGTTTCAAACGGACGGACGCCGGTCCGATTGACGACGGAGACAGTCAAAGCTTCCGCGTCCGTCCGCTCCAGCGTTTCCCGCAAAGCGTCCGCTCCCGCCGCGACTGTTTCGTCGGCGTCGATCCATAAGACCCAGTCGGTCGAACCGTTTTCCAGCGCGATGTTTCGCGCTTGAGCGAAATGGTCCGGCCATTCGGCCGTGACGATTCGTGCTCCGAAGGCGCGGGCGACGTCCGGAGTTCCGTCCGTCGAGCCGAAATCGACGACGACGATTTCGTCGACGAAACTCCGGACGCTTTCAAGACAACGCGCCAAGCGATGGCGCTCGTTTCGGACGATCAGATGCGCTCCCATCCGAAGGCTCACGGCCGTCACGTCCCTTGCGCGTTGAAATAAATGTCGAGCGTCGTCGGCTGGCCGCTGACGCTGGACCGGTAGGACAAACGGGTATACTTCAAAAAACGTTTCGGCACGAGTACGTCGACGGATCCGACTGCGATCGGGGAAGCGGTGGCGACGTCGACAAACCAGTTGGTTCCGTTGGCGCTGATTTCAATTTGAACATCGGCGGCGTTGGTACCCGGTCCGCGGTTGTAGACAAAGAACGAGTACGTTCCCAGGACGGCCGTCGTAAGGGCGGGCAAGGCGGTGAAGGAATCCCCCGTGACGACGTCGGTCGTGGCGATTTCGAGAAACGTTTTTTGTGAAACCGATGTAATGGTGCCGCTCAAAAACGCGTCAAGCGTTCCGCCCGAGATCGTCGCACCGAGGACGGCGCTGAGCGTCCCGCCGGCGATCGTCGCGCTTTGCACCGCCGCCCGAGATCGTCGCGCCGAGGACGGCATCGAGCGTTCCGCCGGCGACCGTCGCGCTTTGCACCGCCGCAAGCGTTCCGCCCGAGATCGTCGCGCCGCCGACCAACATCAAGCCGCCCGCGTCGACCGCCAACGCCCGGGTGGTCGTTCCGTCTTTTCCGAAAATAAGCGTTCGTAAGTCGTCCGGATTCGTGTTGAACGCTGCGTAGTTGGGCATGATCATCCTCCCTTTCCGTCGTGTTCCGGGTTATCCGGCGGAGCGCGCCTGATACGTCACGTCAGCGATGGCCGAAGAGTCGGAAACGAGCGACAACCGGGTGAACCGCAAAAAACGCGTCGATACCAGAACACGCATCTCGCCGACAGGAATGTCTTCTTCCCGATCCGTCGCGTATATCGTCCCGTCCGGGCTGATTTCGACGCGCGCCGATAACTTTCCCGGACCGCGGTTGAAAACGGCGTAGGAATAGACTTGTTTTTCCGCGGTAAGCTGGGGAGGAAGAGAAACGCGCGATTTCCCTACGGATACGCCGTAAAACCGTGTTTCCGAAAATCGTGGTCTCGGCCGCAAAACGACCGCCACGACGCGAAGTCTGCCCGCCCGGTCGGTTCGAAGCCGCCGCAGACGCCGACCGTCGAACCCGTACGTCGCACACCTGCAAAATTTACGTGTGCGGGGGCGGCGCCGTTTTCGACACGGCCGGCAATAGCAGACGCAAAACGACAGTTTGCGCGATTTCATCCCGTCGCCAATCCTTCTTTGCGCGTCGTCACTTTCAACGTATTCGACCTGTTCGCCGTCGCAACGGCGCCTGTCCGGAGCCGTTCGGATTTTTGCGAATTTTAAAGCGGCTTGCCCGCCCGCGCCGGCTGTGCTACGCTGGAATCGGGTTTCACGTCACAGCATCGTCGGGGTGAAACGCGCATGACGTTCGATTTCGACCGGCCCGTGAACCGGCGCGGGACGCTGTCGTACAAATGGGACCAGTCCGAAAAACTGTTCGGCGATCCGAATGTTCTGCCGCTCTGGGTGGCCGATATGGATTTCCCGTGCCCGCCGGAAGTCGTCGACGCGGTCTGCCGCCGCGCGGCCGAAGGCGTCTACGGTTACACGATCCGGGACGAAGCCTGCGTGCAGGCCGTCGTAGGCTGGTTGGAACGCCGGCACGGATGGAAGATCGATCCGGCGTGGCTCGTCGATTCCCCGGGCGTCGTCACGTCGCTCGGCCTGGCGGTCGAACTGTTTACCCGTCCGGGCGACCGCGTCATCGTGCAGTCGCCGGTTTATTATCCGTTTTACAGCGTCGTCCGGATGAACGGTCGGGAGGTGGTACGCAATCCGCTCGTCATCCGCAACGGGAAATACGAGGTCGACTGGGATCATCTCGAACGGTTGATGCGCGACGGTGCGGCGATGATGCTGCTCTGCAGTCCGCACAATCCTGGCGGCCGCGTCTGGACGCGGGAGGAGCTGGCCAGGCTTGGCGAGATGGCCGGCCGTTACGGCGTGTTCATCGTTTCCGACGAGATTCACGCCGATCTCGTTTTTCCCGGACACGTGCACGTGCCGTTTCCTAGTGCGTCGGCATCGTTTGCGGAACAATGCATGGTATGTATCGCACCGACGAAAACGTTCAACATGCCGGGCATTCAAGCGTCGTTCGCGATTATCCCGGATCCGGACAGGCGGCGGCAATTCGAGCACCGGCTGCGCGCGCTGTCGTTGCACATGACGCCGTTTTTTTCTCCGGTTGCGGTGAAAGCCGCCTATACGAAAGGGGAAGCGTGGCTGGACGCGGTTTTGGCGTACATTCGGGGCAATCTCGATTTCGCAATGGCATTCCTGCAGGAACGGTTGTCCGAAGTTCGACCGATGGATCCGGAGGGCACGTACCTGCTCTGGGTCGACTGCAGCGCGCTCGGGCTCGGCGCCGCGGGGATGCGCGACCTGATGTACCGCGAGGCCAAAGTGGCGTTCAGCGAAGGTTCGATTTTCGGGCCGGACGGCGAAGGGTTCGTCCGCATCAACGTCGCTTGCAGGAGGCGGCTGCTGGCGGAAGCGCTCGAACGGTTCGCGGCGGCGGCAAGGCGGCGGCTCGATGGCCATGCGTCGGCGAGGGCGAATGCCGGGAAAACGGACGGCTCGCACGGGGCATGATGTGAACGTGACGAATTTCCGAATTCCCGAGCGAAGGGGTGTCGGCTCCGATGACGCCGAACCGTCTGATCCGCGAGAAATCGCCCTATCTGCTTCAGCACGCTTATAACCCGGTGGACTGGTATCCGTGGGGCGAGGAAGCGTTTGAAAAAGCGGCGAAGGAAAACAAACCTGTTTTTCTGAGCATTGGTTACAGCACGTGTCACTGGTGCCACGTGATGGAGCGCGAATCGTTCGAAGACCCGGAAGTCGCCGCCGTTCTGAACGAACATTACGTTCCGGTCAAGGTCGATCGCGAAGAGCGGCCCGACATCGATCATCTGTACATGGCCGTCTGCCAGGCGATGACGGGGCAGGGAGGCTGGCCGCTGACCGTGCTGCTTACGCCGGACCGGAAACCGTTTTTTGCCGGCACGTATTTTCCGAAACATCGCCGGCACGGCCGGTACGGGCTGATGGACCTGCTGCCGGCTTTTGCGGAAGCCTGGAAGCAAAACCCAGAACGTTTGCGCGAGGTCGCCGATGAGATTTTGGCGGAAACGAAGGCGAGGGCGCTTTCGTCGCTGGACGGCAGCGCAGGACTGGAGAATCTGTCGGAAGACGCCTTCGCGGCGTTTCTCCGACTGTTCGACGAGGAGTACGGGGGGTTCGGCGGGGCGCCGAAGTTTCCGACGCCGCACAATCTGATTTTTTTGCTGCGCTTCTGGCATCGGACGAAAGAATCGGAAGCGCTCCGCATGGTCGAACGGACGCTCGACGCAATGTACGCGGGCGGCCTGTTCGACCATATCGGGTTCGGCTTTGCGCGTTATTCGACTGACCGGATGTGGCTTGTGCCGCATTTTGAGAAAATGCTGTACGACAACGCCCTGCTGGCGTACGCGTATGCCGAGGCGTACCAGGCGACCGGGCATCGGCGCCACCGCGAGGTCGCCGAGCGCGTCGTCGAGTACGTGCTGCGCGACATGCGGGACGAAGGAGGCGGTTTTTATTCCGCGGAAGACGCCGATTCCGAAGGGGAAGAGGGGAAGTTTTACCTTTGGACGCCGGACGAAGTGCGAAGCGTGCTGGGAGAGGAAGAGTCGCGGCTGTTTTCGGAGGTCTATCACATCACGCCGGAAGGAAATTTTGAAGGCCGGAGCATTCCAAACTTGATCGGGACCGATTGGGCTGCGACGGCTGCGCGGTTCGGCATGCCGCCGGCGGAGCTCACCGCCCGACTGGAGGACGCCAGGCGTAGGCTGTTCGAGGCGCGCCGAAGGCGTGTGCCGCCGCTGAAGGACGACAAAATTTTGACCGGCTGGAACGGACTCATGATCGCCGCGTTGGCGAAGGCGTCGTTTGCGTTCGACCGCTCGGATTGTTACGAAGCTGCGGAGGCGGCGGCGCGCTTCGTGCTCGATCGGCTGCGCCGGCCGGACGGCCGGCTGCTTGCGCGCTATCGAGACGGGGAGGCGGCGATTCCGGCCTTTTTGGACGATTATGCGTTTGTCCTTTGGGGGCTCGTGGAGCTGTATGAGGCGGAAGGCGACGGGCGATGGCTCGTGACGGCGAAAGAGCTTGCCGACGACATGATCCGGCTGTTTCGAGACGAGCGGGACGGCGGATTTTTCTTTACCGGAAACGACGCCGAACGATTGCCGGAACGCCTTAAGGAAACGTTCGACGGCGCCACGCCGTCGGGCAACGCGACGGCGGCCTGGGTGCTCGGCCGTCTCGGCAGACTGGCGGATCGTACGGACTGGTCGGAGCTCGCGGAATCGCTTCCGGACCGGTTTTCCGGCGCGATTCGACGATTTCCGACCGGGCATGCGATGTGGCTTACGGCGCTTGAATTTATGCGCGCTGACCCGGTCGAGATCGCGGTCGCCGGCGATCCGCGCCTGCCGGAGACGGAAGCTCTGCGCGACGCAGTGCGCGAGGTGTATTTGCCGCATGCGCTAAGGATATGGAAAGCTCACGAAAAGTTTCCTTTTTCGTCTGGAACGTCCCCGGATCGGCCGACGGCGTTCGTTTGTCGGCGTTCTGCCTGCGAAACGCAGACGACGGATGCGAACGCTCTGCGGCAAGCGCTCCATTCGCTCCAGGGGTGAGGGGGATCAGGCGAGATGAGCGTTCGGCTCGACGTTTATTTGGACGAGTTGTACGCTTGCTACGAACGCCGCCGGCAATCCCGGACGTTGCCGCCGGGTGAACTGAGACAGCGTCTCGCCGAGGCGCTGGGCGATTTTCCGGAGCGGGAAGAGCCGCTTGATCCGGTCGTCCTGGAGCGGACCGCTTGCGACGGCTACATTCGGGAACGCGTCGAGTTCGGCACGGGCGACGGACTTCGCTTGCCGGCCTACGTGCTTGTTCCTGCAGAGCGCCCCGGGCCGTTTCCAGCCGTTTTGGCGTTGCACGGCCACGGTTTCGGCAGTCGAGAAGCGCTCGGCTTGAACGTCGACGGCTCGGAACGGACCGGTAATTTCGGTATCCATCGCCGTTTCGCCGTCGAACTGGTCAGACGCGGGCTGCTCGTCGTCGCGCCGGAAATGGCCGGTTTCGGAGATCGGCGGCTTGAGGCGGACGTACAGGAGGGACCGGATCGGTCGTCGTGTGCGACGCTTGCCGTTCATCTGCTCATGTATGGTAAGACCCTGGCAGGGCTTCGCGTTTTTGAAGCGCGCAGATCGATCGATTACATGCTGGAGCGGCCCGATGTCGATGGAAATCGGATCGGCTGCATCGGCTTTTCCGGCGGAGGACTCGTCGCCGCCTATGCCTCGGCACTTGATTCGAGAATCCGGGCGACGGCCTTGTGCGGATTCGTCAACACTTTCAAAGGAAGCATCCTTGCCCGCAACCATTGCCTGGACAATTACGTTCCGGGGCTGCTGCGGTACGCGGAACTGCCGGAGTGGATCGGTCTCATCGCGCCGCGACCGCTGTTCGTCGAGACGGGACTTTACGATCGCGTCTTTCCGGCCGAGCATGCACGGGAAGCGCTGGCTGTTCTCGAAGCCGTCTATACTTCGTTCGGCGCCGCAGATCTCCTCGCATATGATTTTTTTCCTGGCGGCCACGAGGTAGGCGGGCAACGCGTTTTCGATTGGATGGCCGCTGTTTTGCTTAAAGTGTGAAAGTCCGGTCCCGCCGTTATCCTTGTGCGATGCCGTCATGGCGGAGACGTTTGCTTTTTTTTGCGATGTCGTCAATTGGTGACCATGCTTTCACGACGTCCGGCCCGAAAACGGACGGCGATCGATTTCATGTTATCTGAAGATAGTACTGAACAACTTAAGAATGGAAGGGGGACGCGGACCTTGGCGATCCGACGCATGCTGGACTTGTCGCAGCCGCTTTATCACAATTGCCCGGTGTTGCCGGACTTCGACCCGCCCAAGTTTGATTATATTTTGATCGGACCGCGCGACGGCTGGAAACTGGAGAGGGTGACGATGAACCTGCATACCGGCACGCATGTGGACGCACCGTCGCATCTGGCCGATTTTACCGTGAATCTTGACGACGTGGCCATCGAACGGTTCCAGGGAGAAGCGATCTATGTTCCTCTTGCGCATAAACGCCCGTCCGAGCCGATTACCCGCGCCGATCTCGAACCATACGGCGACCGTTTGACGGATCGATGCGTGGTGCTCCTGTATACGGGATGGGGAGAAAAACGCGCTTGGACGCGCGAATGGATCTATGAGTCGCCGTACTTGTCCAACGAGGGGGCACGGTATCTAGCCGAAAAACGGGTTCGCGGCGTCGGTATCGACCATTTCAGCATCGGCGGTACCGGCGCGGAAAACGAGGAAACCCATCGCATTTTGTTGGGAGCCGGTATTTGGGTGGCCGAAGGGCTTTCGCTCGACAAACCCGAGCTGGCCGAAGGTGAATGGACGGTGATGGCGCTGCCGATTCTCGTTCGAGAAGCAAGCGGTGCTCCGGCGCGCGTCGTCGCATTTCAGTGGGGTGAAGACGGTCGGTGAACGGACACCAAAACGTTCTGAAACGTCCGCCGTCTGTCGGTTCGAGAGGAAATGACTGTCGTGCGCACCGGCGACACCGCAACCTGAGTGAAAGGCGGGGAAATCCCATCCCCGCCTCATTTCTTGCGGCGCAGCAACATTTCCCACAGCTCGCGAGGTTCGTAGCCAAGCCTCCAGGCGGCGACGCCGGCGAGGTCGTATTTTTTCGCCAGATCGATCCGAGCGGCCACCATGTCCGGCGTTTCCAACCAGACGACACGCTTTTTACCTTCACGGACGTATTCCACGCGGTACTGGCCGAATGCGGAATCCCAGACCGGCGCGGCACCCGTCGATTCCAACAGCGCGGGCACATCTTTGAGGTAGATCGTCCGGTTTTCCGTCGGATTGCCCGCGTCGTCGAGCGTCCATTCCCGCGTGTAGAACGGAACGCCGAGAATCAGCTTTCTGCGCGGGATACCGTACGACAGAAATTCACGGATGCCTTCCTCGACCCAAGCCAGTGCGCCGACGGGCCCCGCGACAGGACCGCCGCTCCAGTGCTGGTCGTACGCCATGACGATGATCCAGTCGGCGATGTCTTTCAATGCCGCGTGATCGAACGCCGTCAGATGGTTCCACCGGACGCTGCCGCGCGGCAGGTCGATGGACAGCTTCATGCCTCTGGCGTGCAGCGCGTCGGCAAGTTTACGGATGAAGGAAGTGAACGCCGCCCGGTCGGAGCCGGCGACGTTTTCAAAATCGAGGTTAAGTCCGTGCAGACCGAGCGCCGCGGCGCGGCCGACGAGCGCGGAGATGAACTGGTCTTGGGCCTTGGCGTCCGCGAGGAAGGCGGTCGTCAGCTCCTTGTCGAACTGGTTGCTGACGAGCGGATGCACCTGGAATCCCGCCTGTTTCAGCCAGTCGGCCGTCTCTTTCGTCGAAGCGTCGAGCAGAGAACCCGAGGGGTCGCCGAGCCGGAACCAGGTCGGCGACACGACGTCCAGCCCCATCGTACCGGCGACCTGAGAGCGGACGGCGGCGTCGGACGACATGCCGTTCCATGCCCAATAGATCAGTTCCCGCCGGTTGTCCCAGATCGTTCCCCAATCGCGTGTGCGTACGGAGGAATCGGCGTAACGAGCGGCAAAAGCGACGGCTTCGCGCGCCGTGCGGAATGCGCCGATCCGCTTTTCGTTCTGGTAGACTTCGAAGTACGGCGCATTGGTCCAAATCGGTCTTCCCTGGTACTCGACCCGGGCGTACGCCCACCGCTTCGCGTAATCGAGCGCTTCGCCCAGCGAGGCGAACGACTCCAGCCGATTGTCGCGATTTTTCCCGTCCGCGTGTTGACGATGTGCGAATCGCCCCATTTCAACGCTTCGTTGATCGCGTCTTCCAGATAGGCGAATTGCCACGACGGGTGCGAATAGGCGTACTGGTAAACGCGATAGACGGGTTCACCGCGCCGGAGAGCCTGTTTTTGCGACGGCGACAGATTGTCCCACACCCATCGATAGGTCGTCTGGTCGATGATATGGGATCCAGCCCATTTCCTTGCTTCCCGTATCGCCGAGGTCAGATCCGGAAATTCCCATGAATCCAGCGTAATGTCGCCTTGATAGACGCGATAGGACGTCCGCGGCCAGTTATCCCACACCCAGCCGCTTTCGCCGTTTAAGTCGCGGACGCTGGAATACGCCCACTTTTTCGCTTCGGCGATCGCTTCGGCCAACGTCGCGAATTCCCATTGCGGCAATGTGACGTCGAACTGATAGACCCGATACCGCGGGAAATTGTCCCACAGCCATTGCCGCGTGCCGATTTCCTCGACGTGACTGTGCGCCCACCGCTTCGCGTAGGCGATCGCTTCGTTCAGATCGGCGAATTCCGCAAGTGGTTTGTCATTTTGGTAGACGCGGTACTTCGTCGTTTTGTCCGCTGTGGCGGCTTGGACCGACGGCATCGTTGCACCGAGCGCCGCAAAAAGTAAAACCGCGGACAGCAAAAACCGCACAACGGCGCGGAGCCACGGCTTCCCCACCTTTTTCCTCTCCCTTGGCCGATTTTCATTCCTCTCCCGTTACCTTAGACGCAAGATTTTGTCCGACGGTTGCGCCGTTTTACGCCAAAACGCCGTAGCCTTCCTCCACCAACTCCAGTTCGCCCGTTTCTGGATCGATGACGAGGCCGTGCACCGGAACGCCCGGCGGCAAAAGCGGATGGCGGCGGATGATGCCGACGCTTTCACGCACGCCTTCGTGCACGTCGCGGAAACCGTGCAGCCAGCGGGCGAGATCGATGCCGGAATTGCGGATCGTCTCGAATACTTCTTCGCGGACGCCGCACGCCTTCGCCTTAGACAAGATCGCGTTCGGGTCGAGGCCGGTCATGCCGCAATCGCGGTGACCCACAACGAACACTTCCTGCGCGCCGAGCGCGTAGATCGCGACAATGACGCTGCGCATTACGTTGCCGAACGGCTGCAGAACGATCGCGCCGGCGACTTTGATGATTTTGGCGTCGCCGTTGCGCAAATTCATCGCCTTCGGCAACAATTCGGTCAGCCGCGTGTCCATGCAGGTGACGACGACCATTTTCTTGTCCGGAAATTTCGTCGTCCGGTATGCTTCATACGCTTTCGAGCGGACGAACTCTCGGTTGTGCGAAAGAATTTCGTCCAACACCGTCTTCGGCTGTTCTTTCATGCGCACGACCCCTTTCGCCTCGATTCTTTTTCATCCTATCACAGCCTGCCGCAAGACGGAAGCTTCGGCGGGAGAAACGCGGAATAAGCGACGGCGGTTTCTCAAATAATGTGGAACAGGAGGTAAAAGACGGACAAAGGAGATGAAAAAGCCATGGGATTTTTCGATTTCTTGAAGTCCTCTCCGAAGCCGGACGATACGCGTCTATCCACCGTTCTTCACGCGAATGTCGAGCGCATTCGGAACGAAACCGGGCACAGCCCGGACGTCGTCGTCCGTCTGTTCGACTGCCCTGACCGGAAGCTGAAGGCGGCGGCGGTTTACGTCGACGGTCTGGCCGACAAGCATATGGTCGGCGATTTCGTGCAATGGTCGTTCAGAACGGACGGCGTCGGGTCGTCGAAGGCGTGGTTTCAAACTGTACGGGAACGGGCGTTGTCCGTCGTCGACATCAAGACAGTGTCGGAATGGAACGAACTGATGCTCGCTTTACTGGCCGGCGAAACGGTGCTGCTGATCGACGGCGTGCCGGAGGCGATCTGCGGCAACACGCGCGGCGGCAAGACGCGCAATGTCGAGGAGCCGACGAACCAGGTCGCGACGCGCGGCCCGAAAGACAGTTTTACCGAAACGCTCGGGATCAACGTTTCGCTTGTGCGGCGGCGGATCAAAAACCCGAACCTTTGGATGGAAGTTATGAAAATCGGCCGTACAACCAAAACCGACGTCGCGATGATGTATGTCCGCGGCCGGGCCGACGACAACCTCGTTCGGGAAGTGAAAAGCCGGCTCGATGCCGTTCGCGCTGACATCGTGCTGGAATCCGCCTACATCGAAGAATGGATTCAGGATCGGACCACGACGCCGTTTCCGATGATCTACAATACGGAACGGCCCGATATCGTCGCGGGCAATCTGCTGGAAGGCCGCGTCGCGATTCTGGTCGACGGCACGCCGTTTGCGCTGATCGTGCCGACGGTGTTGCCGCAATTTTTCCAGTCCGTCGAGGACTACTACCAGCGTTACGACGTCGCGTCGCTCATCCGGCTGCTCAGGTACGCCAGTTTCGTGATTTCGATGCTGGTGCCGTCGTTTTACATCGCGCTCGTCAGCTATCATCACGAAATGATTCCGACGACGTTGCTTCTGAAACTGGCGGCGGCGCGGGAAGGCGTGCCGTTTCCCGTATTCGTTGAAGCTTTGATTATGGAGATCTGCTTTGAAATCTTGCGGGAAGCGGGTTTGCGGATGCCGCGCGCCATCGGTCAGGCTGTATCGATCGTCGGACCGATCGTACTCGGCCAGGCCGCCGTTCAGGCGGGCATCGTCTCGCCCGCGATGATGATCACCGTCGCCATAACGGGGATCGCCAGCTTTTCAACGCCGGCTTACAATTTGGCGCTGACCGCCCGCGTCCTCCGATTCGGGCTGATGGTGCTGGCGACGTCGTTCGGGTTTTACGGTTTGGCCATGGGGTGTATTTTTTTAGTTGCTCACGTCTGTTCCTTGCGTTCGTTCGGCGTGCCGTATTTGTCGCCGATTGCACCGTTTCGTCGGTCCGAGCAGAAAGATTCCGTCTTTCGTTGGCCGTTTCCGCTGTTCGGAAAAGCCGGCGGCTCGCGGCGAGGCGGGGAATGACGGATGCGCCTAATCACGACGGTTTGTTCGATCGCCGTTTTGCTGTTGTTTTGTTCGGGCTGTTGGGACCGCAGGGAACTCAACGATCTGGCGTTCGTTTCGGCGATGGGCATCGACGCTGAGGAGAACGCGGGGCGTTACCGCGTGACGTTTCAGGTCGTCAACGCCGACGAGGTGGCGGGCAGTTCGACGGCCGGAGGGGGGGCCGCAGGGGGAAAATCGACGCCGGTCGTCGTGCTCGATTCGGAAGGAAGTACGCTGTTTGAAGCGATTCGCCGCGCTTCGCGCAAAATTCCGCGAAGGCTTTATTTCGCCCACATGCGTTTGGTCGTCATCGGCGAAAATCAGGCCAGACGAGGCATTCGCGATTTGTTCGATTTTCTCGACCGGTCGAACGAAATTCGGCTCAATTCGAAGATGATCGTCGCGCGGGACGCCGACGCGTCAACGGTCATCAGTCAGCTGACGCAGATCGAACGAATTCCCGCGGCGGCGCTCGTGGGAAATTTAAAATTTTCGAGCAAGCTGTGGGGGGAAACGCTGGATTATTCTGTTATTCAAATTATAAATTTTTTGGAAAACCCGCACAGAGAGCCTGTCCTCGCCGGTGTTCGCGTTCTTGGCGACCCGAAGTCGGGAACGATTCAGCGCAACAATTTCGAGACGCGAAGTTCGTCGCGGCTTGTACTCGACGGTATCGCACTGTTTAAAGACAGCCGGCTGCACGAATGGGCCGACGGCGACGCCGCGAGGGGTATTGTCGCGATTCTGGGCGAAATCCGAGGCGGCGTCGTCGGGCTCGAATGCGGAAATCGAAAAAAAGCCGCCGTCGTCACGATTCTTCGTTCCTCCACCCGAGTCAGCGGCCGTTTTCGGGGAGAAAAACCGGTCGTCCGCATCGCGGTCGAACAGGAAGGCAACATCAGCGAATCGCATTGCGACTTCAGCCTGGACCGCCCTGAGGCGATCCGACAGCTGGAACAACAGTGGAGCGAAACAACCGAATCGTTCATCCGCGACGCCGTCCGTACGGCCCAGCGTCTTCCGGCCGACGTGTTCGGGTTTTCGGACGTTTTCCGTCGGGCTAATCCGCAAAAGTGGCGTTCTGTCCGGGATGAGTGGAACCGTTGGTTTCCGCAGATCGAGGCGGAGGTCGAAGTTCAGTCGTCCATCCGGAGAACAGGCACGCGTACAAAATCGTACTGGCTGTCGTCGTGATCGTTTCGCAAGCAGCCGACGGGGCGGAAGGGAGGGTCACAAAGAGGAATGCACGGAGGCGACAAGATCGGAGGAGGACAATTCGTCTGGTTGCTTTTGTTGTTTGAACTCGGCACCGCCCTTGTGCTCGGCGTCGGCACGAAAGCGGGGCAGGATGCCTGGATCGCCGTGCTTTTCGGAGCGGCCGGGGGATGCGTGCTTTATTCCGTTTATGTCTGGCTGTATCGGCTTTATCCCGGCATGACGCTCGTCCGGTGCGCCCAGGCGGTGCTCGGCCGGCGGCTCGGCTGGGCGGTCGGTTTTGCATACATGCTGTTTTTTCTGTATTGCGCAGCGCGGAATATGCGCGACGGCGGCGACCTCCTGATCACGTCGCTGTACGAGTCGACGCCGCTGGCTGCCGTCACCGGTCTGATGTCCGCCGTTCTCGTTTATGTGCTGTATAAGGGTATTGAAGTGCTGGCGAGAACCGGCGAATTTTTCGGCATGACGCTTGTCGGTCTCGGCGTGGTCGGAAGTGTGCTCATTTTCTGCTCGGGAATCGTAAGATTTTCGAATCTTCTCCCTGTTTTGGAAAACGGAATTCAACCAGTCTTGGCGGCGTTTCCGGAAACGCTCACGTTTCCGTTCGGCGAAACAGTCAGTTTCCTGACGGTATTTCCGTTTGTGCGCGAGTCGGTCCGGCTTTGGCGGCGCGGCGTGATCGTCACGGTGATCGCCGGACTGGTGATCGCCTACAATGTCGTGCTGAACATCTCCGTTTTGGGCGTTGGCATTTTCAAAAGATCGGTTTTTCCGCTTCTGGCGACGATCAGCATGGTCAACATTGCGGAGTTTTTGCAACGGCTCGATGCAATTGTGATTCTCAGTTTCATCATCAGCGATTTTTTTAAAATTGCTGTGTACATGTTTGCATCCGCACAAGTCGCGGCCGATCTGTTCGGCGTCCGCCAAGCCCGGCGTTTGGCGACGGCGGTCGTACTTGTCGTGTGGGCGGCCAGCAGTTGGATCGCCGACAACCTGCCGGAACATCTGTGGATCGGGACGAGCGTATTGCCGGTCACACTGTTTCTGCCTTTTCAGATCGGCATTCCCGTTTTGCTTCTCGCGGTGGCCGTCGTGCGGAAACGTGTGGTAAAATCGTCGTGATACCGCGATCAGGATCGAGGGTTAAGGAGGAGTTTCGACGTGGCCGAAACGCTTGAGACGATGCGCGCAAGATTCGGCGCGCTTACCGCGAAAATAAGAAGTTATCAAGAAGCGCTGGGCGTGCTGCACTGGGATTTGCGGACGGGCGCACCGCCGAGAGCCGTGAGCACCCGGTCGGAGACGATCGGCATGTTGTCGGCCGAATGTCTTCGGCTGTCGGTTTCGGAGGAGATGGGCGAACTGCTCGCGTTTTTTGAACAACCCGACGTCTGGCCGTTGCTTCATGAAGTCGAGCGGGCGAGCATCCGCGAATGCCGGCGGGAATACGACCGCAACCGCCGTATTCCTCCCGAAACGTATCGCGCGTTTGTCGCGCTTACCGCGGAAGCGGAATCGGTATGGGAGGAAGCGAAAAAAGCCTCGGATTTCAAGGTTTTTTTGCCTTATTTGAGAAAAATAGTAAATTATTTGCGCGAATTTGCGGAGATTTGGGGGTATCGCGAACACCCTTATGACGCTCTTCTGCAGCCTTACGAACCGGGCATGACCGTCGCGCGGCTTGACCGGATTTTCGGTGCGCTGCGGCCGAAATTGGCCGAACTCGTCCGCGCCGTCGCAGCATCGGGAAAAAATCCGGATCCTTCGGCGCTGAAAGGGCATTTTCCCGTCGAACGGCAAAAAGAGTTGAACCGCCGTCTTTTGTGCGATCTCGGCTACGATTTCGAAGCGGGAAGGCTCGACGAAAGCGCCCATCCGTTCGCAATCGGCCTAGGTCCCGGCGACGTCCGCATCACGACGCGCTACAGCGAGGATGATTTGACGGTCGGGTTGTTCGGCACGATTCACGAATGCGGCCATGCGCTTTACGAGCAGTATCTTCCCGCCGGGCTGTACGGTACGCCGCTCTGGGACGGCGCGTCGATGGGCGTGCACGAGTCGCAGTCGCGGCTGTGGGAAAATATGATCGGGCGAAGCCGGGCGTTTTGGGACCGCTACTTGCCGGTGTTGCGGGAATATTTTCCAGAACCGTTCGGGCGCATTTCGACCGAAACGTTTTACCGCGCCGTCAACGCTGCGCGGCCGTCGCTCATCCGCACCGAAGCCGATGAGCTCACCTACAACCTGCATATCATCGTCCGGTATGAAATCGAGAAATCGCTGTTCGACGGGCGGATCTCCGCCGACGATCTGCCGACCGTCTGGAACGACCTGTACGCTGACCTGCTCGGCGTCCGGCCGGGCAACGACGCCGAAGGGGTGTTGCAGGACGTGCATTGGGCGGGCGGCAGTTTCGGGTATTTTCCGTCCTATGCGCTCGGCAATGTGTACGCGGCTCAGCTTCTGGAAGCGATGCGGAAAACGGTCGACGTCGACGGTTGCGTCGCCGACGGTCGGTTCGAGGCGATCCGCGGTTGGCTGCACGAACGCGTCTGGCGTTACGGCAAGCAATTCGACCCGGAAGATTTGATCGAAAAAGCCACGGGTTCGCCCGCGAATCCCGACGCGCTGCTTGCGTATCTACAGAACAAGTACGGGGAGCTTTACGGGCTGTGAACGGATTCGGAGGAACCGGCTCGGTGAAAAAACCCGTCCGACGTTCGGCGGTCCGGATCTGGCTGGGGGCCCGACTCCGAACGCTGATGCGGTACGCGTATTGGTATCTCAGCCGCACCCGATTCGCTTCCGTTCGCTTGTCGGAAGACTTGCCTGTGGTCGTCGCCGAACACCACACGCCGCTATACCGTCCGTTGCGCGGCGTCGACCTGTGGATGCAGCACAACAAAGTCCGCAATCTGCGCCTCGCCGTCGGCCGGTTGGACGGCATCGTCGTTCGTCCCGGGGAAACGATGTCGTTCTGGCGCCTCGTCGGTAAACCGTCGAAGCGGAAAGGATACGTCCCGGGCATGGTGCTGTTTTACGGCACCGTTCGGCCCGGAATCGGCGGCGGGCTTTGCCAGCTCACCAACCTGATCTACTGGCTGGCGCTCCATACGCCGCTTTCGGTCGTCGAACGGCATCGGCACAGTTACGACGTGTTCCCGGACGCCGGCCGCACCCAGCCGTTCGGCAGCGGCGCCACGTGCGCCTATAACTACATCGACCTGCAAATCTACAACCCTACGGACCGGCCGTACCAGCTTCGCCTTCGGGTGACCGACAGCCATCTCGTCGGCCAGTGGCGGACGGTCGAGCCGCCGCGATACCGCTACGAGGTGTACGAAGCCGATCACCGCATCGAGCGCCAGCCGTGGGGCGTTTATACCCGCCACAATGTCATCCGGCGTCGCGTCATCTTGGTCGAAACCGGAGAAACGGTCGCGGACGAATTTGTGACGAGCAACGACGCGATCATGATGTATGAGCCGATGCTTCCCCCGGGACCTGGCTGACTGCCCGGCCGAGCCGTCTCTTCCCGCAAAGTTTTTGTCACCCTAGACGAATGTCCCGCATAGGATTTACTGAATCCGCATGGGGGAGGTCGGGAAAGGATGGCGCACCCGGATCAACGGACGCGGTGCAGGGAGATTTACGTGAAGGCGGTGTGCGGGAAGGGGAAAAAGTTTTCCCAGTCCACCCATATCGTCACGCCACCCCAGACGCCGTCCAGCATATTGGGATGTTGGGTGATCAATCACCAATACGAGGCGGTCCGGTCCGACAACGGCGTCGAGGTCGTCGGCACGTACGACATCAATATATGGTATTCATATGATAAAAACACAAAAACCGATGTGGCGAAAGAAACCGTTTCGTACGTGGAACAAGTGCCGCTCGTATACCGGGATCCGAATTGCCGGCCGGGAACCGAGGAAGTGACGGCGGTCGCCACCCAAGAACCGAATTGCGTGGAAGCGACCGTCCAAAAAGACAGCGGTCGTGTGGAAGTTCGGGTGGAACGCGAATTCCAAGTCGAGCTGATCGGTGAAACCAAGCTGTGCGTCCGTCTTTGCCCGGACGGTTGCGACGACTGGGGCGACAAAGAACCGGATTTCGCCGAGGACGCGTCCGAAGAGTACGAAGAACTCGATCCCGATCTCTTGGACGACGAGACGGCGTAGCCGGCGTTCGTTCCACGCCTTTTGGGCGAAAGGGGCGCAGGCGATGGAAATGACGACTTATGTCTGGATACGTCGCCCGCATCTTTCCTCGCGATTTACCGCCGCCCTGCGTGTGCCGTTCGGAAGTTTGCCGCCAAAACCCCCGCTCCACGTCGGAGCGGCTGCGACGACGGCCGTCGTCGAGTGGGACGTCCGAACGCCGCCGACCGACGACCGCCTCTGGCGGCTCAGCGGCGTAAACGCGGAAAACCGCGACGCGGCGCGGGCCGTCGAAATTTGGCGTCTGCACGGCATTCCGAACGTCCAGCCGATGGACGGGGAAGATTTCGGGCATGGCCGCCTCAGATGGAGAGCTTGCTGGACGGTTCCGGTCTTCCACCTGCAACCGATCGGCGTTTTTCGCTCCGACGGGTTGCGGCCGGTCGAAACCGCCGCGCGTGCGGAACCCGACGGTCCGACTGTTCGGAAAGCCGCGCGCTTGGCGGTCCGCGCTCTGTACGCGCTCGGCCTCGATTTCGGCGTCGTCGACGTCGCGTCGGACGCAGGCCGGCTTGCGGTCGTCCGCGTCGGCCCGCCAGAGCGGTTCGAACCCGTCGAGCTTTGGGCGGAAGCGATTGCGCAGTTCGATGCGTCGCTGAAGGAATCGTTCCGACCGAATGGTTCTGTTATGCTGGGAGCCGATCCGGAATTCGTCCTCGTCAACGAACGCGGCCGCCTCGTGCCGGGCTCAAGATTCGTTGAAAAACGGGGAACCGTCGGATGCGACGCCGTCCGCCTGAAAGACGGGCGATTCGCTTTTCCGCTTATGGAACTGCGCCCGGAACCTGCGGTCGATCCGCGCGGCGCTGTCCGTTCTGTCCGAAAGGCGCTTTGCGCGGCGGCGCGGCAGATTCGCGATCCCTCCTGCCGATGGCTGGCGGGCGGGATGCCGGTGCGGAAAACACCGCTGGGCGGGCATCTGCATTTCGGCGGAGTTTGGCTGAACAGCCATCTGTTGCGTGCCCTCGATAATTTTTTGGCGCTTCCGCTTATGTTGCTCGAGGACGAACCGAGCGCCCGTCGGCGTCCGAGATACGGCGCTCTCGGCGATTTCCGCCTTAAACCATACGGATTCGAGTACCGCACGCCCGCAAGCTGGCTGTCGTCGCCGCGGGCGACGAAGGCCGCCTTTGCGCTGGCGAAGCTGCTGGCGACCGGACACTGGCGGCTTTTCGAACGGCCGTTGGACGACCCGGAACTTGTCGCCGATTTTTATGCCGGACGAAAAGACCGTTTATACGACGTTGTAGAGCAGTTGTGGGTTTGCCTTGCCGACCTTCCCGGCTATGCGGATTTCGAAAGCTGGCTGGAACCCGTCCGTCGGATGATCCGCGAACGGCGGACGTGGGACGGCCGCGCGGATATCCGGAGACTGTGGCGCATTCCCGTCGATTTCCCCGACGTGGTATAATAAAACCATTCGACACGATCGGGAAAAGGGGTTCGCCATGTCGTCGAAATATACCCCGATGATCGAACAATATCTCCAGGTCAAGGCCCAAGTTCCCGATGCCTTCTTGTTTTTCCGGCTTGGCGATTTTTACGAATTGTTTTTTGACGACGCGGTGCAGGCGGCTCGCGAGCTGGAAATTACGCTGACGGGGCGCGACGGCGGCTCGGAACGGGTTCCGATGTGCGGCGTGCCGTACCATTCCGCTGAAACGTACATCCGCCGTTTAGTGGAAAAGGGATATAAAGTGGCGATTTGCGAACAAATGGAAGATCCCGCGACCGCCAAGGGTGTGGTGCGTAGGGAAATCGTTCGCATCGTCACGCCCGGAACGGTGATGGAGGACAAACCGTCCGAAACACCCGCCAACAACTTCCTCGCCGCGATAGCGGAAAAGCCGGAAGGGTTCGGGCTCGCCGTTTGCGACTTGACGACCGGCGAATTGTATGCCACTTCCGTCGAGACGCTGGAGCAGCTCAAGGACGAATTGATTGTCTATGATCCTGCGGAGATCATCGGCGACGAACGGCTGCTTGCGCGCGTCCGGAAGTCGGCCGGCCTGTATTTGGCCGGTGCGGTGCCGTCCGTCTGGACCGAGCAGGACCGCGCCTTGTTGGAACAGCAGTTTCCGTCGGAAGAGCGCGACTCTCTTCCGCCGCCGTCTGCGGACGCCGTGGCGTTGCTGCTAGCTTATCTTCGCGAGACGCAAAAGCGGACGCTCGCGCATCTTTCGGCGATCCGCCGTTATGATGCCGAGCGCAGCCTGTGGATGGACCCGTTTACTCGGCGCAATCTCGAGCTGGTCGAATCCGCCCGTGACCGCTCCAAGAAAGGCGCGCTGCTTGGTCTATTGGACCGGACGGCGACGGCGATGGGGGCGAGGCTGTTGCGCCGCTGGCTGGACAAGCCGCTTATCGACCGCCCCGAAATCGAGCGGCGCCTTGAGGCGGTCGAATGCCTGGTCAACCGTTCGGCGATACGCGATGAAATTTTTCGAATTTTGAAAGAAATGTATGACCTTGAGCGGCTCGTCGGCCGCATTGCGTACGGCAACTGCAACGCGCGCGATCTGGTCGCCTTGCGGGCGACGCTGGAACGCGTCCCGGCGTTAAAGGCGTGTTGCCTTTCGTCCGGTTCGGCGACGCTGGAGCGGCTGCTCGGAGGAGTCGACGACTGCGCGGATTTGCGCGACCGGATTGCCGAAGCGATCGTCGACGATCCTCCCGTCTCGGTCCGCGAGGGCGGCATGATCCGCCCGGGTTATCACGAGCGGCTGGACCGGCTGCGGGAAGCGAGCACGGACGGCAAGCGTTGGATCGCTGAACTGGAGCAGAGGGAACGGGAGCTGACCGGCATCCGGTCGCTCAAAGTCGGTTACAACAAAGTGTTCGGTTATTATATCGAGGTGACCCGACCGAACTTATCGGCCGTGCCGGAAGACCGTTACGAGCGGCGGCAGACGCTTGCCCACGGCGAACGGTTCGTCACGCGGGAACTCAAAGAAAAAGAAGCGCTGATTCTCGAAGCCGAAGAGCGCATGGTCGAACTTGAATATGAATTGTTTTCCGATCTGCGCGAAAAAATCGCCGGGCAAATCCCGCGGTTGCAAAAACTGGCCGCCGCCGTCGCCGCGGTCGACGTGCTTCAGTCGTTTGCGACTGTCAGCGCAGAGCGTCGATATACGAAGCCCGTCCTGACCGACGGATACTCGCTTCGCATCGAGGGAGGCCGTCACCCCGTCGTCGAGGCGACTCTCGGCGATCGGCCTTTCGTCGCCAACGACACCCTCCTGGAAGAAGACGGCGACCGCATCCTGCTCATTACCGGGCCGAATATGGCCGGCAAAAGCACGTATATGCGTCAAGTCGCGCTGATCGCCATCATGGCGCAGATCGGCTGTTTTGTTCCCGCCAGGCGTGCGGAATTGCCGATCATCGACCGGATTTTTACCCGAATCGGCGCGGCAGACGATCTCGCGGGCGGGCAAAGCACGTTCATGGTCGAAATGCGGGAGATCCGGGCGATGACCGCCCGCGCGACCCGGAGAAGTCTCGTCATCATCGACGAGCTCGGCCGCGGCACCTCGACGGCCGAAGGCATGGCGATCGCCCAGGCGGTTATCGAATATTTGCACGACCGCGTCGGATGCAAAACGCTGGTTTCCACTCATTATCATGAGTTGGCATATCTTGAGGAACGATTGCGGCATTTGTCGAACTATTCCATGGCGGTTCGCGAAAGCGACGGGGAAGTGATGTTTCTGCATAAGTTCGTGCGCGGTGCCGCCAATTCGAGTTACGGCATTTATTGCGCGCGGGTCGCCGGACTTCCGGAGGAAATCATCGAGCGCGCCTACGAACTGGTGCGCGGCTACGAAGCGAAAGCGGCCGAATTCGAGCATGAACAGGCCGTCCGTGAAACCGCAGGCGGACGCGATGCGCGCGATGCGAACGACGCCCCCGGTGAAACCGTCGTTCAGCTCAGTCTGTTCGCCGAGCCGGCGCCCGAACGGCCGAAAACGGTCAGCCGTAAAGAGCGGCAGGTGCTCGACCGGATTCGAGACGCCGATCTCGTCAACATGACTCCGCTTTCCGCGCTTAACCTACTGTTCGAATTGCGGCAGAAACTGCTCGAGTCCCGATAAAAGGCGGTGGCGAACCATGGGCAAGATCCGCGTACTGGACGAACGGATCGCCAACCAAATCGCTGCGGGTGAAGTCGTCGAGCGGCCGGCTTCGGTCGTCAAGGAGCTGATCGAAAACGCGATCGACGCCGGGGCGACGAATGTGGACGTCGCCGTCGAGGAAGGCGGGTTGCGCCTGATCCGGGTGCGCGACGACGGAGTCGGAATCGAGCCGGACGATCTGGAACTGGCCTTCCAGCGCCACGCGACGAGCAAAATCGCCGACGGCAAAGATTTGTTCCGCATCGCGACGCTCGGCTTCCGCGGCGAGGCGCTGCCCAGCATCGCTTCTGTTGCGAAAGTGGAATGCGTTTCGTCCCATACCCGAGACGGACTGGGCCGAAAAATTGTCATCGAGGGCGGCGTCGTCCGAGAGCGGGGCGAGGCGCCCTCCGACAGAGGAACGACCGTCACGGTGCGCGATCTTTTTTTCAACACGCCCGCCCGGTTGAAATATATGAAGTCGGTCCAGACCGAACTCGGCCATGTCGCCGACGTCGTCTACCGCCTTGCGCTCGCCCATCCGGAAATCGCCTTCGCGCTGAAGCACGGCGAGAACGTTTTGCTGCGAACGATCGGCAACGGCGACGCCCTGGAAACGATTGCGGCGGTTTACGGCCCGTTCGTCGCAAAAGTGATGATGCCCGTCCGGGCGGAAAGCCTCGATTACCGCCTGGAGGGGTTTGTCGCCAAACCGGAAGCCAGCCGTGCGAACCGAAGCGGCATTACGGTCGTCGTCAACGGCCGGTACATTCGCGGTCCAATCGTCGTCCAGGCGCTGCTGGAAGCTTATCAGGGCTATCTGACGGTCGGGCGATACCCCGTCGCGCTTCTTCGCATCGAAGTCGATCCGTCGCTCGTCGATGTCAACGTTCACCCGGCCAAGCTGGAAGTGCGTTTCAGCAAAGAAGCGGAGCTGGCGGAACTCGTCCGTTCGGCCGTCCGCGAATCGCTCGGCAGAACTCCGCTGATTGCGGCGCCCTTGCGCGGAACGCCGACGACTCCGCGAAGCGGAACCACCGGCTTTTCGCCGAACGAACGTATGCTGGTCCAGGAACGGTTCGACCTCTATCGCGTCGAATCCGCCGCAACCGCATTCGGGCGTCGCGCCGCTCCGGCAAAAGTCGGCAAGGCCGTCGCGGAGACGGTCCCTCGCGGTGGCCAGTCGCCTGCAGGAAAGCGTGAGGTTCGGAATGCGGAAATTTTGTTTCGTCCGGCCGACGATGCGGAAGAAACGCCGAACGGCGGATTGCCGGAGTTTCCGCCGCTTGTTCCGGTCGGCCAGGCGCTCGGCACGTACTTGATCGCTCAGGACGAATCGGGACTTTATCTGATCGATCAGCACGCCGCGCATGAACGCATTCGTTACGAGGAGTATTTGGAACTTTTTTCTCGGCCCGAACGGGAAGCGGTTCAGCCGCTCGCCGTACCGATCCCGCTTGAGTTTACGGCGGCGGAAGCCGAAACCCTGCGCGACCGGCTCGAGTTGTTCCGCGCGATCGGCGTCGAGCTCGAGCCGTTCGGATCGTCGGCATTTCTCGTGCGCGCCTGTCCGCAATGGTTTCCTAAGGGTGCTGAGCGGGAAATCGTCGACGAGATGGCTCGCTTCATCCTAGAAGAACGTCGCCCGACGACGCCGGCGGACTGGCGCCGGAAAGCCGCCGCTTTATGCGCCTGCAAATCGTCGGTCCGCGCGAACGAGCCGCTCTCCGTCCGCGAGATGGAAGGGCTGCTGGACCGGCTGCGCCGCTGCCGGGAGCCTTATACGTGTCCTCACGGCCGACCGATCGTCGTACGCTTTTCGATCCGAGATCTGGAGAAAATGTTTAAACGGTGAGGTCATGCTAGTCACAACTTCTTATGGAGCCGATGAGAACGTGCTTCGCCGGGGACGGCGTCTAGCGGAAGAACTCGGCGGGAAGTGGGCGGACCGAAACCGTTTGTCCCTGGCAGAACTTCGAAAACGGTACGCGGAAAACGACGTGCTGGTCGTTACGGCAGAAGGAGTTTCCTGGCATCCCGGGGATGGAGAGCCGGTCACGTTTCATCCCGGTATGTCGCTTGTGCGCATCAAACGGATGAGACGGGGCGAACCCGACCGGCTGATCGCCCTGTCGGGCGCAAGTGCGGGCGACCGGGTGATCGACTGCACGGCCGGACTCGGCGCCGACTCGCTCGTGTTCGCTTATGCGGTCGGTCCGGGCGGCGAGGTGACCGCCGTAGAAGTCAGCCCGGTGCTCCATGTGCTTTTACGGGAAGGGCTGCGCGATTACAAAACCGACTTCCGCTTGTGGAACGACATCTGTTCGCGCGTCCGGCCGGTCTGCGCGCATCATCTCGACGTTTTGCGCGGTATGCCGGACAAAAGTTGCGACATCGTCTACTTCGATCCGATGTTCCGCTCGCCGATCGAGGCTTCCGACGGCATTCGTCCCCTTAGGCGGGTGGCCGACCATACGCCCGTGTCGTCGGAAGCGGTGAAAGAAGCGGTGCGCGTGGCGCGGAAATCGGTCGTGCTAAAAGAGCGCCGCGACAGCTCGGAATTCGAACGGCTCGGGTTCCGGGAAGTCAACCGCACCAGGTCCGACGTCGCATACGGGGTGATCCGGCCTTGACGCAGCGGTACGACTTGCTCGTGTTGCTTGGGCCGACGGCCGTCGGCAAAACCGCCTACAGCATTCCGATCGCCTTGGCGCACGACGCCGAAATCATTTCCGGAGATTCGATGCAGGTTTACCGCGGCATGGACATCGGCACGGCCAAACCGTCGCCCGAAGACCGCGCGCGCGTTCCGCACCATCTGATCGACATCGTCGATCCGTGGGAACCCTTTTCCGTTGCCGATTTTCAGGCGCGCGCCAGGGAAGCGGTCGAGCGGATCGCCGTCCGCGGCAGGCTGCCGATGCTCGTCGGCGGCACGGGGCTGTACATCGAAGCGTTCTGTTACGATTACCGTTTTCCGGAAACCGCAGGCCCGGATCCCGCCCTGCGCGAGCGGCTCCGGCGGGAAGCCGCCGAACTCGGCGTCAAAGCCTTGCACGACCGGCTGAAACGGATCGACCCCGACTCCGCGGCGCGCATTCATGAAAACGACGTGCGGCGCATCGTGCGGGCGCTTGAAATTTTCGAGGCGACGGGCCGCACGATGTCGGAATGGCTGCGCGGCCAGAAGCGCGAGTCTCCTTACCGGCTTTGCCTGATCGGCCTGACGATGGATCGCGCGGAGCTTTACCGGAGGATCGGCGAGCGGGTGGACGCGATGGTGCGCGCCGGGCTCGTCGACGAAGTGCGCCGGCTGCTCGATGCGGGATGCACGCCCGACATGACGGCGATGCAGGCCCTCGGCTACAAGGAAATCGTCGAATACCTGGAAGGCCGCACGTCGTTCGAAGAGGCCGTGGAGACGCTGAAGCGGAACACGCGGCGGTTCGCCAAGCGCCAGTGGTCCTGGTTTCGGCATATGAAAGACGTGCACTGGATCGATGTGACCGATCCGAAGCATTTTGCTGACCACCTCGACCAGATTCATGCTATAATATCAGAGAAGCTGGGGCGTCGCGGCCGATCTCACGAAAGATGAGGAGGAAAATCCGAACATGAATAAAACGATCAACATTCAGGACACTTTTTTGAATCAATTGCGGAAAGAAAGCATCCCGGTTACCGTTTACTTGACGAACGGGTTTCAGATTCGCGGTGTCGTCAGGGCGTTCGACAATTTCACGATCGTGATCGACAGCGACGGCCGCCAGCAAATGATCTATAAGCACGCGATTTCCACGTTTATGCCGGTGCGGCCCGTCTCGCTCGCCCAACCGCAGGACGGCTGAACTTTTTCTGAACAACAAGGAGTGTTTCGACCTTGTCTGCCGCCTCGTCCGCCAAACCGCGAACGAAACCGGCCGTGACCCGCCGCAGGAAAACGTATCGATGGTTCAAAGCGTTGTTCTTGTCTGCGGCGATCGGTGCGTTTTTCGGGATGGTGGGGTATCTCGCGATCATCTTGAACGGTTACCGGTTGCTTGCGGCCAATCTCGACAAATTGAACCTGTCGGAGGCAACCATCGTCTACGATGCAGAGGGTAGGGAAATCGCGAAGCTGTACGGGGCGGAAGGCAACCGGGAAATCGTCTCCTTGAACGAAATTCCAGAACTGTTGCGCAAAACTGTGATTGCCGTCGAAGACAGACGGTTTTATGAACATCAAGGCGTCGACTATTGGGCGATCGGCCGAGCGCTGTACCGAGACATCGTCTCGCGAAGCCTCGCCGAGGGCGGCAGCACGATTACGCAGCAGGTCGCGAAAAACATTTTCATCGCCGACCCGAAAAAAACGTTTTTCCGCAAAGCAACGGAAGCCTCCATCGCGTTGGCGCTGGAACGGACGAAAACGAAAGACGAAATTCTCGAGCTTTACTTCAACCGGATTTATTTCGGCGAAAGCGCGTACGGCATCGAGGCCGCTTCCAAATTGTATTTCGGGAAATCCGTCAAAAGCGGCGAATTGACGGTCGCCGAAATCGCGATGCTGGCGGGTTTGCCGAAAAATCCAAACGGATATTCCCCGTTCCGCAACCCGGAGCGCGCCAAGGAACGTCGTGCCGTCGTTCTGTCGATTATGGCCGAACAGGGGTTGATTACCGAAGAAGAGAAAAACCGCGCGATGAACGAACCGTTCCGGTTGAACGACAGGGTACCCGCTGTTCAGCATCCGGCTTATGTCGACTATGCGGTCGATGAAGTCGAGCGGTTGGCCGGCATCTCGGAGGAAGAGCTGTTCCGCGGAGGATACCGGATTTATACAGCATTGGATCCGAAGGTGCAAAACGCGGTTGAGCGGGTATTTGCCAATGACGCGCTGTTTCCAAAAAAGGCAGCCTCCCAGACCGATTCTCCGGAAAGCGCCATGGTCGTCGTCCGGCCGTCCGACGGCCGCATCGTGGCGATGGTCGGCGGCCGGGAGTATGCGCGCAAAGGGTTGAACCGCGCGACGGTCCGCCGTCAACCCGGTTCGGCATTCAAGCCGATCGCGGTCTATGGACCGGCGATCGAATCGGGAAAATGGACGCCGGATTCGATTCTGGAAGACGTCAAACGCTGCTTCGACGATTATTGTCCGGAGAACTATAACGGCAAATATCTGGGAAATGTGACGATGCGCCAAGCCTTGCGAGACTCGATCAACGTGCCGGCCGTCTGGCTGCTGGACAATCTGGTCCGCGACGCAGGCGGGTTCGGTCCGGTGTTCCGCTTTATCCGAAATCTCGGCATCGAGTTGGACGAAAAAAATGATCGGCATCTGGCGATTGCGCTTGGGGGGCTCACTTCCGGCGTCACGCCGCTCGAGATGGCCCAAGCTTACGGGGTGTTCGCCAACCAAGGCGTACTTGTGCCGGCTCATGCGGTGCTGCGTGTGGAAGATTCGCGCGGCCGGACCGTCTATACGGCGGCGGCCAAGCCGAAACAGGTTATCCGCCCTTCGACCGCCTATTGGTTGACCGTCATGCTTCAGGAAGCCGTCGTTTCCGGCACGGGGAAAAAAGCTCGCATGGACCGTCCGGTCGCCGGCAAGACCGGGACTACGCAGGAGCCTGGAAAGAAGGGAGCCAACCGCGATATTTGGTTTGTCGGCTACACGCCGCAATATGCGGCCGCGGTCTGGATCGGATTCGACAGACCCGACGCGCTCCATTCGCTGACGGCAGACAGCGGCCAGGCCGCGGCGGTGTTCAGTGCGGCGATGCGTCTGGCGCTGGAAGGCGTGCCGAAGGGCGAGTTCAAACGGCCTCCGGGTGTGGAGGAGCCGTCGCCGTCGCCTTCACCCTCGTCTTCTCCGACGCCTTCTCCGACGCCGTCGGCGGACAACGGCGCCGGCGGGATCACGTTGACCGCCGCTTACGACGCCGTACGCCATGCCGTTCGGCTGATGTGGACACCGTCTGAACAGGCAGCCCTGTACCGGATTTTCCGGGAAGGCGGGTCGGAAAACGGCAAGCCGTCGCCGATCGCGGAAACGTCCGATGTACGCTGGCTCGACGCTGACGTCGAAGACGGGGCGGAATATCGTTACTATGTCGCGGCGTTGGCCGAAGACGGGCAAACCGAGCTCGGCCGTTCGAACCCTACGTCCGTCCGGATTCCGGCCGGTGGCCGGCTGCCGTCGCCTTCCGCCTCGCCGAAAAGGACGCCTGCACCGCCGACCGCCTCTGTCGGCGAAGGAGAGCCTTCGGCGACGCCGCCCGAGGAAAACGCCGCAGCTTCCCCGCCTGCGCTCTTGCCGTCGGTTCCTGCCGTTTCGAACAAAGACGGCGGGACTTGACGTCATGAGCGTTGCGCGCAAGGTTGTCCGTCTGCTATCGTTAAAAGCGAAGCTCGCGGTAATGATACGCATAAGCCGGTCGAAAACCGAGCTTGCGGTACAATCGTTGGGCCGGTTCGTTGTCGGCAAGCACTTGCAGGTATGCTGCCCGGCATCCCGCGCGAGCTCCCCAATCGGCGAGCGATCGGATCAGCATAGCGCCCGTTCCGCGTCGGCGATGCTGGGAGGAGACGACCAGATTGAAGAGTCCCAACCATCCGCCTTGCGCCACGGCGCTGGCGACGCCGATCGTCGTTCCGTCCGTCGAGCGGGCGATTGCGTAGGCGGCGGGAGGCGGAATGCGGCGCACGATGGCGGCGTAGGCTTCGCGCAAGTCTGCGGCGTGGTCTTCCAGGCGCGACCAGTCGTTCAGCCATTGCTGCAGCGGCTCCGGTACGACGTCGACAGTGATGCGGTCGATGCAGATTTTATCATCGCTGTCGTCTCCGGCCGACTCGGGCAGCGGAATCGGCGCAGTCCAGACAAGGCAGGGCGTTTCCTGGAGGAATCCGGCTTCCGCAAGCTGCAGGTCGAGGTCTGCCGGAGAAGCGGCGCTGATTTGAAAACGGCATGGTCGTCCGCGGTTGGCGTAAAAGGCGATTGCCCGCTCCAGCCAGTCGTTTGCGGGATAAGGCCCGGCCGCCAGCACGCTGTTGACGCGTTTGGACGCCGGGCACGGGTCGATACGCATCAGCCAGTCGCCAAGCGCGCTTCGTTCTTGTGCCGGCCAAGCGTCGGCCGCCAGACGCTCGAGACGGGCGACGTCTGCAAATCGGTCTCGATTGTCGGACATAGAGAACACGCCTCCTTTTTTCAACAGCCGTATTATACCGAAAAATCGCCTTGCGTGCGGAGGGAACCCGATGAACGGACGCGCGGCGGATCATGAGGCGATCCGGTCGAGCGGCAGAATCAGCGTGATTTTGCGGCAATCCGAGCCTGCCGTGCCGACGGGCGCCCGCGTCGGCAGTTCAGGCCGCGAGACGGCGGCGACGTGCCGCGAATTTCGCGACATCGCGCGCGAACTGGACGAATTGATCGGGCTCTACGACGTCAAGCAAACAATGTACGAAATTTTCGCGCTCGCCAAAGTCGGAAAAATGCGTGCCGAAGCGGGATTGCAAAACCGTCGTCAAGTCTACCACATGATTTTTAAAGGCAATCCCGGAACAGGCAAGACGACCGTCGCACGCATCGTAGGGAAAATGTTTCACCAGCTCGGCCTGTTGTCTCGCGGCCACTTGCTGGAAGTCGAACGCGCCGATCTCGTCGGCGAATATATCGGGCACACCGCCCTCAAAACACGCGAATGGATCCGAAAGGCGATCGGCGGCGTCCTATTCGTCGACGAAGCGTACAGCCTCGCTCGCGGCGGCGAAAAAGATTTCGGCAGGGAAGCGATCGACGCTCTCGTCAAAGCGACAGAAGATTACAAAGACCAGTTCATTCTGATACTTGCCGGTTATTCCGACGAAATGGATCTGTTCCTGAGCGTCAACCCCGGTCTTCCTTCCCGGTTTCCCGTGCAGATCGAATTTCCCGACTATACGGTCGACGAACTGGTGCAAATCGCGGAACGGTTGGCGCACGAACGGGAATACGTTTTGTCCCCGCAAGCGGCGGCCAAGTTGCGCCAGTTGATCGCGACGGAAATCGAGACGCACGCATATGCGTTCAGCAACGCGCGGTTTGTCCGCAACGTCATCGAGCGCGCGATCCGGAAACAAGCCGTCCGTCTGCTCAACCAATACGTCCGGACGCCTTCGCGGGAAGAATTGATGGCGCTCAGACCGGACGATCTGACGCCGGAATGACCGGTCCGCGGAGCGATGCAACGATGCGTTTTTCTGCAAAATTGCTTCAGGCTGCAGATGAAGTCGAGCGGCAGATCGACGGTCGGTTGCGCGAAATCGACCTTTTGGCGGAACAAAATCAGTGGAAAGTCATCGAAGCGTTCCGACGCCACCGCGTCAGTTCGTTCCATTTTGCTGGCTCGACCGGATACGGATATCACGACGCGGGAAGGGAAACATTAGACCGCGTTTTTGCCGATGTCGTCGGGGCGGAAGCGGCGATCGTCCGACCGCAAATCGTGTCCGGCACTCACGCGATCGCCGTCGCCTTGTTCGGCGTGTTGCGGCCGGGCGATGAGCTCGTGTCGGTCGGCCCGCCGTACGACACGCTGCGGACCGTCCTCGCCGGCGGCCCGGGTACCGGATCGCTCGCCGATTGGGGGATCCGGTATGCCGAAGTGCCGCTCGATGCAGCCGGCAGGCCGGACTGGGCAGCTCTCCGTCGCGTTCTCACGCCGAAAACGAAAGTCGTCGCCCTGCAGCGGTCGCGCGGATACGGCAGGCGTTCGCCGCTGTCCGTGCGTGAGCTGGGGGAAATCGCCGACTTCGTTCACGGCGTACAACGCGACGCCGTCGTATTCGTCGACAATTGTTACGGCGAGTTTACGGAGCCGACGGAACCGACAGAAGCCGGAGCCGATCTCATGGCGGGTTCGCTGATCAAAAATCCCGGCGGCGGGCTTGCTCCGACCGGCGGTTATATCGCCGGAAAAGCGCATTGGGTCCGACAAGCAGCGGAACGGCTGACCGTTCCGGGCGTCGGCGGCGAAGTCGGCCCGACACTCGACCTTATGCGGTCGTTGTTTCAGGGGCTGTATTTTGCGCCGCATTGCGTCGGACAAGCGCTGAAAGGCGCGGTGTTCGCCGCTGCGCTCTGCGAGCGGCTCGGCCTTGAAACTTCGCCGCGGTGGGACGAGCCCCGGACCGATTTGATTCAGGCGATCCGGTTGCCTGATGCGGAAGCGTTGGTCGCGTTCGTCCGCGGCATTCAGGAAGCGGGCGCCGTTGATTCCCACGTGGCGCCGGAACCCGAGCCGATGCCCGGATACCGAGACGCCGTGGTGATGGCGGCCGGAACGTTCGTCCAGGGCGCGACGCTCGAATTGTCGGCGGACGCGCCGCTTCGCGAGCCGTACGAAGTTTATTTCCAGGGCGGGTTGACGTACGCTCACGCCAAGCTCGGGATTTTGACGGCCCTGCAACGCCTCATGGACGAGGGGCGAATAAATGTACCGCTGTAATGCATTCTGCAGTCGCAAAACAGCCGAAAAGCTAACATGACTTGACAAGTTCTTTGAAAAAGGCATACAATATCTTTGACAGAAGGTCATTTTTTGGCGGAGTGATGCGGCATGAGCGACGAAATTCGCCGTAACATGGCCTTGTTTCCGATCGGCATCGTAATGCGGCTGACCGATCTGTCCGCCAGGCAAATCCGGTATTACGAGCAGCATGGGCTGATCGCGCCCGCAAGAACACCGGGAAATCAGCGACTCTTTTCGTTTAATGACGTGGAGCGGCTGCTGCAAATCAAAGCGTTGATCGAAAAAGGAGTCAATATTGCCGGAATCAAACAGGTATTGAAACCGATTTCCAAGGACTCTGAGGAAGCGACCGTCATCAACGAGCAGACGGAGTTCAAGCGCAAGCAGCTGACGGAGATGACGGACTCGCAGCTGCACAAATGGCTGAAACGCCAGCTGATGGCCGAACGCCGCCCGGGCCAAGTGTCGCTCATCCAAGGCGAGTTGTCCCGTTTTTTCCACTGAACCGACCGCCGGACAAAGGAAGGCGGTGAACGGTACAGGCGTTGCGAGCTCAGGCGTTGCGAGCTGTTTCGCGCGACAAAACGATCTCGGAGAGGAGTCCGATCGGCGTGGGTTACACAAAATCCGATATTTTGAAGATGGCGAAGGAAGAGAATGTCAGATTTGTTCGCCTGCAGTTCACCGATTTGCTCGGGACTATCAAAAACGTCGAAATTCCCGTCAGCCAGCTTGAAAAGGCGTTGGAAAACAAAATCATGTTCGACGGTTCGTCGATCGAGGGATACGTCCGCATCGAAGAGTCGGACATGTATCTGTATCCCGATCTCGATACGTGGGTCGTGTTCCCATGGGTGACCGACGAGCGGGTCGCGCGGCTCATTTGCGACGTTTATTTGCCGGACGGCCGACCGTTTCCCGGCGATCCGCGCGGCGTTTTGAAGAAGAACTTGGAATATATGAAAAAGTTCGGATTCACGGCGATGAACGTCGGCGCCGAGCCAGAATTTTTCCTGTTTAAAACGGATGAAAAAGGCAATCCGACGATGGAGACGAATGATCAGGGCGGTTATTTCGACCTGGCGCCGACCGACCTTGGCGAAAACTGCCGGCGCGAAATCGTCGTCACGCTGGAAAAGATGGGGTTCGAGATCGAGGCATCCCATCACGAAGTCGCGCCCGGACAGCATGAAATCGATTTCAAGTACGCGCACGCGGTGAAGGCCGCCGATCAGATCCAGACGTTCAAGCTCGTGGTTAAGACGATCGCGCGGAAATACGGCCTGCACGCCACGTTCATGCCCAAACCGCTTTACGGAATGAACGGTTCCGGCATGCATTGCCATCAGTCGCTGTTCCGCGGGTCTGAAAACACGTTTTACGACCCGAACGACAGCCTGGGGCTGAGCGAGACCGCCCGCCACTACATGGCCGGCGTGCTGAAACACGCCCGCGGGTTTACGGCGATTACCAATCCGATCGTCAATTCGTACAAGCGGCTCGTACCCGGCTACGAAGCGCCCTGTTATGTGGCTTGGTCGGCCTCCAACCGCAGCCCGATGATCCGCATTCCCGCTTCGCGCGGCCTTAGCACGCGGATCGAGGTGCGCAGCCCGGATTCGGCCGCCAACCCGTATTTGGCGCTGGCGGTGATGCTGCGCGCGGGGCTCGACGGCATCGAACGGAAAATTCCGTTGCCGCCGCCAACCGATCGCAACATTTACGTCATGACGGACGAAGAGCGGGAAGAGCTCGGAATCCCGAGCCTGCCGACCGATTTAAAGGAAGCGCTCGGCGAGCTGCTGCGCGACGAAGTGATCTGTGAAGCGTTGGGCGAGCATGCGCTGATGCATTTCGTCGAGCTGAAAGAAATCGAATGGGATATGTACCGCACGCAGGTGCACCCGTGGGAACGCGATCAATATTTGACGCTGTACTGAAGACGAAATCCCCCGACGCTCCGAGCGTCAGGGGGTTTTTTGTTGGAGGGCGGCAGCCGGAGGCCTGTTTTAAGCGCTTTGCTTGCTCCCACCGTCACCATTCCGCCTGGTCCGCAGCGAAGTTTTACCGAAATTGGCGGAAAAGTCCGATCACTTTGCCGAGCACGGTCACATTGCGCAGACGGATCGGCTCCATCGATGGATTTTCCGGCTGAAGCCGGATATGGTCTTTTTCGCGGAAAAAACGTTTGACGGTCGCTTCGTTGTCCTGCGTTAACGCGACGACGATATCGCCGTTGTTCGCGGAAGATTGCTGGCGCACGACGACGTAGTCCCCGTCGTGGATGCCGGCCTCGATCATGCTGTCGCCGACGACCCGAAGCATGAAGACGGTGTGGTCGCCGACCATATGAGAAGGAAGCGGAAAGTAGTCCTCAATGTTTTCCGTCGCCGTAATCGGCACTCCCGCCGTCACCTTGCCGACGATCGGCACACGCGTCACCCTCGCGTCGAACGCCGACAGAGGCGGATCGCCGTCCAAGATCTCGATCGCCCTCGGCTTCGTCGGATCGCGCCGAATGTAACCGTTTTTCTCCAGTCGGTCGAGATGGCCGTGCACCGTCGAACTCGATCTTAGGTTCACCGCCTCGCCGATTTCCCGCACGGAAGGGGGATAGCCTTTCTCGCGCACCCTCTGCTTGATGAACTCCAAAATTTCCTTTTGACGCTTCGACAGCTTGGCCACACGCATCACTCCATCGACGTGAGTTAAATTTATTATATCATGGAACCGTTGTTCGCGCAAACAAGCGTTCGACATCCCCCTTGACGCAAACAAACGTTCGTGCTACAATGCGGGACAGGAACAAATGTTTGGGGTGCTGGTTATGCATCGTTTGCGTCCGATCCGCACCGCGATGAGGGCAATGTTTCTTGTCTCCCTCTTGTTTGCTTGCTTTTCTTTGTTGGCTGCCGCATGGAAGCCGCATGCAGAGGTTGTGCTTTCCGATATGCCGCTCGAACGCGTGTACGTCGAATACGGCGACACGTTGTGGGACATTGCGCAGGACCGCACCGCTCCCGGCGAAGA
Organism: Candidatus Reconcilbacillus cellulovorans; assembly: GCA_002507565.1. GTDB lineage: Bacteria > Bacillota > Bacilli > Paenibacillales > Reconciliibacillaceae > Reconciliibacillus > Reconciliibacillus cellulovorans. The sequence continues at coordinate 48,556 of MOXJ01000001.1, read as the reverse complement.
CGTCCGCGATGTCATAGCCCGCATTAAGAAGTTGAACGGCTTGCGTTCCTCGGCAATCTACGAGGGGCAGATCCTGTACGTTCCCGTCGTCGCACGTGACGGCCGCAATTTCTCAAACCAACTTGACAAATCGCGTTCGTCAATGTCAAAGTAATGGAGGTAACCCTTCTCGTCCGCGAAAAATATGCCGCAGGCGGGAGTGCGAAAGGAAGGGGCTTTCCATGTCGCGCCGATGGGAACGGATGGTGTATCGGCATAGGAAAGAGCTGAACGAAAAACGAAAAAAAAAGGGCGTTCCTCCGCTTTCGGTCGGTACGGAAATCGACGTCGTCAAGGGTCGCAGTCTGTTTCTTTCTTTCGGGCTGGCCTTGATCGGGCTCATCATGTTGTTTTTCGCCCCGGCGACCGACGACCGCTCCTATTGGTGGACGGCGGCGGCCTATTTCGGCTTGGCGCTTCTTTATTTTTTCTTCGTTCGCCCGTATGTTCGGATCGGCCCCGACGAACTCGCCGTGCGACGGCTCTTCGGAGAACAACGCGTTTCTGCCGCATCCGTCAAAGAAATTCGGCTCATTTCGGGTTCCGTCGTTGTGGAATTCGACCGCAAAGGTAAAACTTCCCGGTGGGTGTTTACGCGATCTTTCCAACTGTATCCGATTAAGGAATTGGGAGTTAAACTTCGACGTTTCGCGGAACGCAACCGCATTCCTTTTTTTGAAGAAGTGGGTCGGTAGTTCTGTCTCGGCTCATCGCGAAAGGAGACACGTCCATGATCAAAGCCGTTTTGTTCGATCTGGACGACACTTTGCTTTGGGACAGGCGCAGCGTCGAGGAGGCGCTGGAAGCGACGTGTCTTTACGCTTCCCAGAAAACCGGGTGCGATCCGGTCCGGCTCGGTGACGCCGTTCGGCGAGAGGCCCGAAACCTTTATGAGTCATGGGGGACGTTTCCTTTCGTTCAGCGGATCGGCATCAATCCGTTCGAAGCGCTTTGGGGCGAGTTTCGGGACGAAAAGCCCGAAGAATTTCATCTGCTTCGCGATTTCGCTCCAGCGTATCGGTCGGAAGTCTGGGCCAGAGCATTGAAGTCTTGCGGAGTCGACGACGTTTTGCTCGGCCGGGAGCTCGGCGAACGGTTTCGAACCGAACGCCGGCAAAGGCCATACGTTTTCCGCGAAACGTTTTCGGTTTTAGATGCGTTGAAAACGAAATACCGGCTTCTGTTGTTGACGAACGGTTCGCCCGACCTGCAGAAAGAAAAGCTCGCCGGCGTCCCTGAGTTGGCGAAGTATTTTGAACATGTCGTCATATCCGGCGATTTTGGCGAGGGCAAGCCGTCCGTCGCTTTGTTCCGCCACGCGCTTGCGTTATTGTCCGTCGCCCCTCATGAATGCGTCATGGTCGGCGACAAGCTGACGACGGACATCCTCGGCGCCAACCGAAGCGGGATCGCTTCGATCTGGATCAATCGGGAAAAGGTCGTCGCTTCCGGCGACATTGTCCCGACCGTCGAGCTTCCGTCGCTCGAACCGTTGCCGGAAATGCTGGATCGTTGGAACGAGACAGGTGTGCCGCGGAGGTGACGCGCTTGCGGAAACCGCCGTTAACTTCCCGAATGCAAGAAAAAATTTTAATTCTCGACGGCGCGATGGGGACGATGATCCAGCGTTTCGGATTGACTGCCGCCGATTTCGGCGGGGAAGCACTGGAAGGCTGCAACGAAATGCTGAACGTGACTCGCCCCGATCTGATCCGTTCCATCCATGAAGCCTATCTGGAGGCGGGAGCGGACATCATTGAAACCAACACATTCGGCGCAACGCGCATCGTATTGTCCGAATACGGCATCGCGGAAAGGGCGCGCGAGCTGAATCTCGCTGCCGCCCGGCTGGCCGTCGAAGCCGCGGAGCGTTATTCATCGGATGTGCAGCCCCGATACGTCGCCGGATCGATGGGCCCGACGACGCGCACCCTGTCGGTGACCGGCGGCGTTACCTTTGAACAGCTCGTCGATGCCTATTACGAACAGGCGCTCGCGCTAATCGAAGGCGGTGTGGACGCGCTGTTGTTGGAGACGTCGCAGGACACGCTCAACGTCAAGGCCGGTGGCGTCGCGATCCGCAGGGCGTTCGAACGCGCCGGCAAAGAGCTGCCGATCATGATTTCCGGAACGATCGAACCGATGGGGACGACGCTGGCGGGGCAAAACATCGAGGCGTTTTACGTTTCCATCGAACATCTGTCGCCGATTTCTGTCGGCCTGAATTGCGCGACCGGTCCGGAATTTATGAAAGACCACATCCGCACGCTGGCCGGCATCGCCAAGACGGCGGTCAGTTGTTATCCGAACGCCGGACTTCCCGATGAAAACGGTCATTATCACGAGTCGCCGGAATCGCTGGCTAAAAAACTGGCTGCTTTCGCCCGGGAAGGATGGCTGAACATTGCCGGCGGTTGCTGCGGTACGACGCCCGAACATATCCGAGCGATCGCTAGAGCGCTCGAAGGTATTCCGCCGCGCATCCCGGCCGGCTTTCGTCATCCTGCCGTATCCGGCATCGACGTCGTTTATTTTGAACCGGACAACCGCCCGCTTCTGGTCGGCGAGCGTACGAACGTGCTCGGCTCCGCCAAGTTCAAACGACTGATCGCAGAAGGCAAATACGAAGAAGCCGCCGAAATCGCCCGCGCTCAGGTGAAAAGCGGCGCGCACATCATTGACGTCTGTCTGCAGGATCCGGACCGGAATGAAATCGAGGATTTGAAGAAATTCCTCGAATTCGCCGTTAAAAAAGTGAAGGTCCCGTTCGTCATCGACACGACCGATCCGGCGGCAATGGAAGTCGCGTTGCGGATGTTGCAGGGCAAGGCGATCATCAACTCGATCAACCTTGAGGACGGTGAAGAAAAGTTCAAGCGCGTCTGCCCGCTGCTGCGCGAATACGGCGCTGCCGTCGTCGTCGGTGCGATCGACGAGCGGGGACAAGCCGTCCAAAGAGGGGACAAGTTGGCCGTCGCCCGGCGCGCTTACGAACTGTTGACGAAGAAATACGGCATTGCCGCCGAAGATATTATCTTCGATCCGCTCGTTTTTCCGATCGGCACCGGCGACGCTCAGTACGCGGGCTCCGCCGTGGAGACGATCGAGGGACTTCGCATGATCAAGCGGGAAATGCCGGCGTGCGCGACGATTCTCGGCATCAGCAACGTTTCGTTCGGGTTGCCGGACGCCGGTCGCGAAGTGTTGAACGCGGTGTTTCTGTATCACTGCACCGAAGCCGGACTCGATCTCGCCATCGTAAATACCCAGAAGCTGCAACGTTATGCATCCATTCCCAAGTACGAACGCAAATTGGCGGAGAGGCTCATTTTCGAACCGGACGACAAAATTCTGACCGAATTCGTCGAGTACTTCCGTTCCAAAAAGAAGGAGAAGCGATCGGCTCCCGCCGACTTGACGCTTGAACAGAGACTCGCGCGTTACGTCGTTGAAGGTTCCAAAGAGGGGCTCTTTCGCGACCTCGAGGAAGCGTTGAAGGTTTACAAGCCGCTCGATATCATCAACGGGCCGTTGATGGCAGGAATGGAGGAGGTAGGAAAACTATTTAATCGCAATGAGCTGATCGTGGCGGAAGTGCTGCAGAGCGCTGAAGTCATGAAAGCCGCCGTCGCATACCTCGAACCTCATATGGAAAAGAAAGAGACGGCTGTGCGCGGGACCATTCTGCTCGCGACCGTGAAAGGCGACGTGCACGACATCGGCAAAAACCTGGTCGAAATCATCTTATCCAACAACGGTTACCGCGTCGTCGACCTCGGTATCAAGGTGCCGCCGGAACAATTGATCGAGGCTTATCACCGGGAAAAACCGGACGCCATCGGTCTCTCAGGGCTTCTGGTCAAATCCGCGCAACAGATGGTGGTGACCGCCCAGGACTTGAAAGCCGCCGGTATCGACGTTCCGCTGCTCGTCGGAGGGGCGGCGCTGACGCGCAAATTTACGGAAACGAGGATTCAGCCGGAATACGACGGCCCGGTGCTGTATGCGAAAGACGCGATGGAAGGGCTTGAACTCGCCAACAAACTCATCGACCCGGAAACGCGCAGAAGCATCATCGACCGGCTTCGCCGGGTTAAACAGTCCGACGTCATGGAATCTGGCAAGAAGTCGGACGTCGCCGCCCGCCGCGAGAGCGCTTGGTCGACGGTTTCCCGCGATGCGCCCGTCTTCGTGCCGCGCGATCTGAAGCGGCATATCTTGCGTGATTATCCGTTAGATTATTTATATCCGTATGTCAATTTTCAGATGTTGCTCGGCCATCATCTCGGTCTGAAAGGAAAAGTGGAACAGTTGCTCGCCGAGCGGGATCCGAAGGCGATCGCCTTAAAAGAAACGGTAGATGCCGTTTTTCGAGAGGCGAAAGAACTCGGCTGGATCCGTGCACATGGCATGTATCGGTTCTTTCCGGCCCAAAGCGAGGGCGACGATATTCTGATTTACGATCCTGACGGTTCGGGACGCGTGTTGGAACGGTTTTGTTTTCCGCGTCAGCCTTCGCCGCCCTACCTTTGTCTGGCCGATTTCGTCAAACCGGTCGAAAGCGGCGTGATGGACTATGTTGGGTTTTTTGTTGTCACCGCCGGGCACGGCGTTCGCGAGCGGGCGGAGCAATGGAAGAAAGAGGGCGATTACCTGCGTTCCCATATTCTTCAGGCGTTTGCACTCGAGCTCGCGGAAGGCTTCGCCGAGCGGCTCCATCAAATCATGCGCGACGTCTGGGGCTTTCCCGATCCGCCTTCGATGACGATGCGGGAACGATTCGCCGCCCGTTACCAAGGCATTCGCGTTTCATTCGGCTATCCGGCTTGCCCGAATCTTGAAGATCAGGCCGTTTTGTTCCGGCTCATGCAGCCGGAAGACATCGGCGTCCGACTGACGGAAGGGTTCATGATGGAGCCGGAAGCGTCGGTATCGGCGATGGTATTCGCTCACCCCGAAGCGCGATATTTCAATGTAGATACGCGGCAGCCGGATTGATCGCCAGTATATCGTTACAGCAAGGGAGGATCCTCGCGCTGCATGAAGTTGTTGTTTCTGGGAACAGGTGCTGGAATGCCGTCGCGACAGCGCAACGTCAGTGCGATCGCGCTCCGGCTGCATGAGGAACGCGGAACGTTTTGGCTGTTCGACTGCGGCGAGGGCACCCAGCATCAGATGCTGCGCTCACCGTTGAAACTGAGTAAACTGGAGAAACTGCTGATCACCCATTTGCACGGCGACCATCTATACGGGTTGCCCGGTTTGCTGACGACCCGATCGAACCAGGGCGGCGAATCGCCGCTCGACATTTATGGCCCTCCCGGCATCCGGGCGTTCGTGGATACCGTGTTGAAAATCAGCGACGCCCGCGTCAATTTTCCGATCCGGATCCGGGAAGTCGAGACGGGTGAAATTTTTCGCGACGAACAGTTCGCCGTTTTCGCGGGCAAACTTGACCACCGCGTGGCGTGTTTCGGTTACCGTGTGGTGGAAGCGGACCGCCCGGGCACGCTGAATCATGAAAAATTGCGCAGCTTGGGCATCCCGCCCGGGCCGATCTACGGCAGGATCAAAAACGGCGAAGACGTCCGGCTTCCCGACGGCACCGTGTTGCGAAGCGCCGATTTCGTCGGCCCTCCGGAACGCGGCCGCATTGTAGCGATTCTGGGCGATACCCGTCCCTGTCGCGCCGCCGTCGAATTGGCGCGCAACGCGGACGTAGTCGTTCATGAGGCGACGTTCGACGACTCGTTGAGCGGGCAGGCGAGGCAGTTTTTCCATTCGACTGCCGGACAGGCGGCCGAGCTTGCCCGTCGTGCTGGCGCGAAACGGCTTGTGCTGACGCATATCAGTTCCCGTTACCAAGAAGGCGGCGTTCACGTTTTGTTGGATCAGGCCAGACGTGTTTTCCCAGAGACCGAAGTGGCCGATGATTTTCGGGAAATCGACATCCCGCGGAAAAAAGTCGGTTTGTCGACGACTTCGGGGGATATCCGTCAATGCTGACTTTCGTCTTCCGTCCAGAACCGCCGTACGATTTCGCTAAAACAATCCGGCGCTTCTGCCGCGTGACGGACGGGACTGTCCGCATAGTCGGCGATACCGTTTACAGGACGACTCGCGTCGAGGGAAAACCCGTTTTGCTTGAAATCCGATCGACGAGCGGAAATGCCGATTCCGCGGAACTTTTCGTCCGTGTGTGCGCGCCGTCTGAAAACGGTTTGACGGAAACGGAAGCGTTGACGCTTAAGGCGAAACTGGAGTCGATGCTGGCGATCGCCGGTCCGTGGCGCGCGTTTTCTGATTGGCTGCTACGCCATCCTCGTCTCGGAACGCTTGGCGTCGCGATGCGCGGTTTGCGTCTTTGGCTTGACGGCGACCCGTTTGAAAGCTTGATCCGGACGATCGTATCCCAGCAGCTGAGTACCTCGTTTGCCTTGACGCTCTGTTCGCGCCTCGTCGAAACGGCTGGCGACGTTCTGGAATGGAACGGAGAGCGATTCTCGGTGTTTCCGACGCCGGAACGGCTTGCTTCCTTGGATGAAAACCGGCTTCGGTCGCTTCAGTTCAGCAGGCAAAAATCGGAATACGTTTTGACCGTCTCGCGAGCGGCGCCTGACAGGCGTTGGTCCTGGGATCAGCTGGACGAAATGGCGGACGAAGAAGCGGTTGCCTTTTTGACCGGTTTTCGCGGAATAGGCCGGTGGACAGCGGAATGTTATTTGTTGCTCGGTCGGGGAAGGCAGGACGCCCTTCCGGCCGCCGATCTCGGCTTGCGCAAGGCGATCGGCCTCTTGTACGGGCTTCAACGCCTTCCGTCGGAAGCTGAAGTACGTACCTTAGCGGAAGAATGGGCGCCGTGGCGCGGGTATGTCGCTCTTTACTTGTGGGAAAGCTTGGCTGTAGGCGGACTGGCACATCCGCCCATATCCGTCGATATACATGGATAGAGAACGTTTCGCCATATACCGCCGTGCGGAGGGCTGTCCATGCAACGCTACCATCTCGTCGGCATCAAAGGTTCGGGAATGAGCGCACTTGCGCAAATGCTCCACGACCTCGACTACCAGATCCAGGGCGCGGATATCGAAGAGCGAATTTTTACCCAGCTGCCTCTCGAAGAGCGCGGCATTCAGGTCTATCCATTCGGGGCCGCTCCGCTGTCGACGGATTTGACCGTTGTGGCCTCGAACGCCTTTCGCGACGACCATCCCGAGCTTGTGCGATGTCGGGAATTTGGACTTCAACCGATACGATATCATACGTTTTTGGGCGAATGGATGCGCGAATACGAGAGTTTTGCCGTCTCGGGCACGCACGGCAAGACGACGACGACCGGATTGCTCGCCCATGTGTTGCACGGCGTTTCTCCTATCTGCGCGCTGATCGGCGACGGAACGGGGTATGGACGAACCGGGGCGAAACGGTTCGTCTTCGAAGCATGTGAATATCGAAGACATTTTTTGGCTTATAAACCTGATGTTGCAGTTATCACCAATATTGAATTCGACCATCCAGACTATTTTCGCGATTTCGAGGACGTCTTCGAGGCGTTTCGGCAATTCGTCGGCGGCGTTCGGCGGCGCGTCGTCGCCTGCGTTGACGATGCGGCCATCCGCCGGTTGTCCACGAATGTGCCGATGACGACGTACGGTTTCTCGGAAGATGCGGAAGTCCGGGCGGTCGATGTTGAGTCGGTCGGGAACGGAACTCGTTTTTCGCTTGTAGTTCGCGGCCGGCCGTTGGGAACGTTCCACATTCCGCTGTACGGCCGGCATAACGTGCTGAATGCGACGGCAGTTGCTGCCGTCTGCATTTCGGAAGGAATCGATCCGGATCTCGTCCGCAGCCGCATGGCGACTTTTTCCGGAGCCCGACGCCGATTCCGAATAATGGAAATCGCCGGACGGGTGCTGATCGACGATTACGCCCATCATCCGACGGAAATCCGCGTCACTCTTCGGGCGGCGCGCGCCAAATATCCGGACCGGCAAGTAATCGCCGTTTTTCAACCGCACACGTTTTCGAGATTGGAAGCGTTTCTCGACGAGTTCGTTGCCGCTTTGTCGGAGGCCGACGTCGTTTATTTGTGCGAAGTGTTCGGATCGGCGCGCGAAGGCGGTGGTCGCGTCACCAGTGAAGATTTACGGCGCCGCATTCCCGGATCCCAGCTCGTGACGGCCGATTCCGTCGGCCGGCTGGCGGAACATCGCGACGCCGTCCTCGTGTTTATGGGGGCTGGAGACATCCAGAAATACGAAGAGCGTCTGGTCGCCGAAATTTCCTGAAACACCGACGCGACGGCGCCATACTACGATGTCGGCTCGCTGGCGGCCGGACGTTTTTCCGAGCGAGCCTTGCGGACGACCAGATCAAGTCCGTTCCAACCGAGCAACGAGCAATTGTGCCTTGCCTTCAGCTTGTGCACCCCGGATAGGGCGAGGGCGTCGCCAAGCTCGTCCTCGTTCTCCGGCAATTTGCCGAACCGGATCATCTCCGTAAACAGCCGGATCAGGTGCTCGGCTTCCTCCAGCGTTTTGCCTTTGACCAGTTCCGTCATCATCGAACAGGACGCCATGCTGATCGAGCAGCCTTCTCCTTCGAACCGAATGTCGCAGATGCGATCCTGTTCGTCGATTTCGGTGTATAATACGACGACATCGCCGCATGTCGGGTTTTTGTAAGGCGTTCTCGTCGCGCGTGCATGTTCGAGTTTGCCCCAGTTCCGCGGGTGTTTGTAATGGTCCATGACGATTTGTTTATAGAGCTGTTCCAACATCGCAGGTCATCCTCCGCGTGTCTGACGGTTTTGCCCCGTTTTTCCCATTGTACATCGACCCGAAAGCGGGAGCAACCAAATCGAAACGGCGCTGTCGGGCGGAAGCCGCCTATTTTGCCGTCCGCCTATCGCAAGCGGCCCGTCGCCCGTTCCCACAGGACGAGAAATTCCCTGATCTCGAAATATTCCGGACTGTCGATGAATATGCCGTTTCGGCCGCACACGGCCAATTTGTAACCTTCGGGTGCCGGACAGGTTCTGGCGTAATACGCTGTCGATGCCGAAGGATCGTCGATGCGGACCGTTCCTTTTGCCGGCAGGACGCAAAAGCGCCCGAACGAATAGGACAGCCCCAAGCCCAGCGCCTTGACATAACTTTCTTTCAGCGTCCACAGTTCGAAGAAAAACTCCGTTCGAGCACGTTCGTCTTGAAGCCCTATTAGCGTCGCGTATTCCCGCGGCGCAAAGAAACGTTGCGCCACTTTCAAGTCGGGCTGGCGGATTCGTTCGATGTCGATGCCGACATCCGCGCCGTCAACGACCGCGACGACCCAGTCCCCGGAATGCGATACGTTGAAATGAACATCCGGCCGATCGGGCCAATACGGTTTGCCGTGAGCGCCTTCTGCAAAATGGATCGTCTCCGGACCAACGCCGGTCCGTTCGCCGAGCATCCAACGCGCGAGCGCGTGGCCGACCAGCGAGCGGACGCGGTCTTCTTTGCGGACGAAACGCTCGATTCGTTTGCGGTATTGTTCGGAAACGCCGTCCCAACAAGGCGACAACTCCGTTTCATCCGCATCTCCGACGTGCACGCCGATGATCCGCATCCGCATTCTCCGCTCCTTCGCAATGGGATCCCGCGTTTTTCGGTCCGTTTTCATCATACCAGACGGACGGGCTGAACGAAAAAAGCGGACCGACCGGGAAAAAGTTTTCCCGGGAAAGCGCAGAATGCGACAACGTTTTTCACGATTCGCGTGGGCATCATTCGCAGCGGACGGCTTGCGGTCCGCCGTCGGCCGTGCTAACATGGGACAAAAACGGCGAGGAAGGGCGGAGAGCAAGGTGTCCCGCATCGTGTCGCTGACGAACGTGTCGCTGGTCAGAGACGGCCGCGTCATTTTAAACGACGTCACGTGGACGGTCCGTTCCGGAGAACATTGGGCGCTTCTTGGCCGAAACGGTTCCGGAAAAACGACGATTTTGGAAATCGTCAACGGTTATCTGTTTCCGTCCCGCGGTACCGTGGAAGTGCTCGGACACCGTTACGGCGCATGCGATGTCCGCGAAGTCCGCAAGTCGATCGGTTATGTCGGTTCATCATTGTTCGACAAGCTGTCTCCACGAGATCCGGTGTGGGAAGTCGTAGCGACCGGCGCCTACGCCTGGTTGCGGTTCTACCAGGCCGTTCCTTCCGACGTCGAGTCCCGCGCTAGAAGTATGCTCGCTCTGCACCGAATGGATCGGTTTGCCGATTTGCCGTTCGGTACCCTGTCCCAGGGGGAAAGGAAAAAAGTCATGATCGCACGGGCGCTTATGCAAAACCCGTCGTTGCTCGTTTTGGACGAGCCGTGCGCCGGATTGGATCTTTACGAGCGTGAACAGCTGCTGGAGATGGTCTCGTCGCTGGCAGATGAACCGTTAACCGTGCTATACGTCACCCACCATCTCGAAGAAATTGTTCCGATGATCACACACGTCGCCCTGATCGACGAAGGCCGGATCGTTGCTGCCGGTCCGAAACGCGAAGTGCTGACGCCGGAAGCGGTCGCATCCGTGTTTCGAGTGCCGGCCCGGATCGTCTGGGAAGACGGTCGGCCGTGGGTGCGCGTGGGGCAAGGAAAAGTCGCGGCGAGATAACTCTTGCCAAAACGAGACGGATGCGCTATAATCGAAATCGACGGGAAGAACCCGTAAGCTTCGTGAACGAAGCTTGCGGGTTTTTTCTTTTTCCGAATTCAACCGAAAAGGAGGGGGGCGTTTGAACGATTTTCGCATTTTGATCGCCGATCCTGATCGGGAATTCGTGGAAACTCTGGTCGATTCCGCGGCCCGTCTGTTCGTCGGAAACGTCCGGCTGCGGGCAGTAACGCGCCCCGAAATCTTGGCTGAGGCGTTGTCCAGCGGATCGACGCCGCACATTCTTCTTGTTGCGGAAGAGTGGTTGAGCATGCCGATTGCCGCGCCGGAAGGCTGTCTGGTCGTCGGAATAGGTGAAGGACGGACAGAAGAAAAATGCGGACAAGCCGGACAGCCGGTTCCGGTCGTTTCGAAATATCAGTCGCTTTATCGGCTGTTCGGCGATTTGAGCGCGCTTTACCAGCAACGCTTTCCCGACCGTGTACCCAACAGGCGGCGATCGACATCCATCTTGTCGTTTTATTCGACGCAAGGTGGGGCGGGCAAATCAACGGCGGCGTTTCTTTTGGCCAAACGACTTGCGTCCAAGGGTAGGCGCGTGTTGTTGCTCAGCTTGGAGTGGGTTTCATGGCTGTCGCTTCATGCAACGGATACTTTGAAGAAAGACGCTTTTTCACAAGCGCTTTATTGCATCAAGACTGACCCGGATGCTCTTGCGGGCGAATGGGAAAAGCTTTGTTCCACCGATGCCGAAACGGGCTTTGACTTTCTTATGCCTGTTTCGGAAATGGCGGAATGGGCGGATACGACGGAAAGTGAAATAGCTAAATTGATTAAAGTTCTTTTGGGAATGAGCTTCTACGACTGGATTTTACTTGACCTCGATTCCTGTCCGTCGCCCCGCGTTCGCGCCGCCTTCGCGGCAGGCGGTCCGATATGGTGGTTGTTGACGGAAGACGAAGCTTGTCTTTATAAAACATCGATGTTGCTGAATCAGAAAAGAAACGACGTCTTTCCAGACGTCCTCCGCTCGCATGCGGCCGTGCGGTTTGTCCTGAACAAGGCGCGCCGACCGACTGCGGAAACGTTCGAGCGGTACGGTATTCCGATCGTCGCCAGTCTGCCGTGGGTCGAGACATGCGCGCTTGACCGCAACGACCGCGAAACGGATCGTTTGGCAGATGCCTTATATGAAGTTTTTCTAAACCTGGAGGGAGAACCGACTTGGAAAAAGACCAACGACTTCGCCGATTGAAAGACAAAATCCGAACGCTGCTACAGGAAGCCGCTACGGACTATTCGGACTGCGATTTTCGCCGGCAAGTCGAGCGGGCGGTCGAAGCGGAATGCGCGGATGAATACTGGACAGCCGCCGAAAAAGCTCGAATCGTCAAGGAAGTGTTCGATGCGTTCCGCGGGCTGGACGCGCTTCAGCCGCTGATCGACGATCCGGACATCACAGAAATTATGGTTAACGGACACCGCGACATTTTCGTGGAACGCTGCGGCAAAATTGTGCGGGCCGATTGCCGGCTGGAAAGCAGGGAGCGTTTGGAAGATTTGATTCAAACATTGGTCGGACGCGTCAACCGAACAGTCAATGAATCGTCGCCGATCGTCGATGCACGTCTGCTCGACGGTTCGCGGATTCACGTCGTGTTGCCGCCGGTTTCGCTGAACGGTCCGATCTTGACGATCCGGAAATTTCCGAAACACCCGTTGACGATGGAGCAACTCGTCCGCATCGGATCGGTGCCTGAGGAAGTCGCTGTGTTTCTCGAGAACGCGGTGAAGCGAAGGACGAACATTTTTGTCAGCGGCGCGACGGCATCCGGAAAAACGACGTTTCTCAACGCTTTGTCCGAATTTATTCCGCGCGATGAGCGCGTGATCACGATCGAGGATTCGGCGGAGCTGCAGCTCCGCCACGTGCCGAACGTCGTCTCGTTAGAAGTGCGCAACGCCAATCCAGACGGAAAAGGTGCCATTACGATCCGCGACTTAATCCGGGCTTCGCTCCGGATGCGGCCCGACCGCATCATTGTCGGGGAAGTGAGGGGCGCGGAAGCGGCCGATATGCTTCAGGCGCTCAACACCGGACACGACGGTTCTGTGTATAGTACAAAATGACATCTATTTATATCGGACAGTAACCCAAGCAGGGAAAAATCGGTTCTTAACGCCCTTTATATTCGTCTCATTGGTGTGCAGGGTTATTTCGTCGAAGATGGTCAAGAGCAACTCCCGTTTCTCCTGGTTACCGATCTGATCCCAGACATCTATGACCTCCAGCAGCTTGGCCGGGTAAACAAATTCCTCTTTCTTCTGATTTTCCAGCTCCTGCAGTTCCCGCAGAAGTTTCTCCTCCTGCTCCTTCTCTTCATCCAGATGCCTTCTCAACTCGATTTCCGAGATCAGGTCGTTCACAAACATGTATTGCCAGCGCTTTCGGCGCTCCCGGATACGGTTCAGATCGTTGTTCACTCTCCGGATCTTCCGGTCCAACTCAGTCTGATCCTGTTTCAGCTCAATTTTCGATCTGTCGAGACGGATCGACTCGATGTACTTCATAATCAGGTGCTCAACGTGCTTCTGCCGGAACATCGGCATATCACAGGTTTTGCTGTCCCGGCGCCTGCTACACATGTAATACGGGTTTCTGACGATTTCGCCGTTTCGCAGGCTTCGTTTCGTCGTAAGGCGGCCGAACATCGTGCTTCCACAACGGCCGCAGCGTAGCAGACCGCTGAATAAATAGTCCAGCTTCCTCGAATGATTTCCCTCGCTTCGCATCCGCATCAGCCGCAAGTGCTCCTCGTACTCCTCGACCGTCCAGATCGCCTCATGGTCGCCTGGCACATCGATAACGTCAACACGCAGATCACGTTTTCGTTGCGGATATTTTCCGTTCTTCATTTTCGACCCGAAGCGGATGATGCCAGCATAATACGGATTCTCCAGCGTCAGTGCGACGGTGTTTCGGGTCCATTCGTAACCGCGACGAAATTTCCCTTCCTGGTTCAACCGTTCAGCGATTTTAAGGAATGAAAGGTTTTCCTTCATGTACAGCTCGCGAACGCGCCTAATGACCTCGGCCTCTTCCTGGATCAGGTTTCCGTTCCGATCATACCCATACGGATACTTTCCGCCATGCCTTTTCCCCTGTCGGACTTTCTGTTCCATCCCGATCCGGACGCGCTCGGCAATCGTCTCACGCTCCCATTGGGCGAAAATGCCGAGAATGCCCAGCATGGCCCGACCCATTGTGGTCGTGGTGTCGAATTGTTCCTGCGTCGAACGGAAACCAACATCATGGCGCGAAAACTCGTCCAGCAAGGTATATAAGTCCCGCACAGATCGCGTCAGGCGGTCCAGCTTGAACACGACCACGACGTCGATCTCTTTATTTCGTACCTTATGCAACAGCTCCTGCATGGCTGGGCGATTCAGGTCTTTGGCAGAATATCCATCGTCTATGAGGACACTGACAACTTCCCAATCCTGGGATTCGGCATAGGCGAGCAGCTTTCTTTTTTGGGCGTCGATTGAAAAACCTTCGCGGGCCTGTTCGTCTGTGCTGACACGAATGTACAGCGCGGCTCGCATGTCGATCCTCCCGAATGTATGTTCTGTCAAAGGTTCAAAAGAAAAGCCCGGATGGGCAATCACTCACATGCAATACCATCACCATCTCTATCCAAAGCCGGACGGTAACCAGGCTCGCCTTTATAAATTGGAGCAGCACCTGCTGCACGAGCAGCGGCGCAAGAGGCATAATATACATCTTGTTGCTGCGCAGGTTCAGATTCTGAAGATGGTTCCGGTTCTTTAGCGACAGCCACTTCTTCATGGAACCCATCTTCAGCGACGTATCCTTTTATACTCCAGATCCCTTTTTTCTCAGCCTTTGCCTTTTCCTCAGCCTCGATAAATTCTTCATAGTGGGTGTATGGCGGGTCATAAACATAAGCCACCCTGGCCAGTCCTTCTTCCAGGAGCATTTGGTTGAAAATTTTATCGCCGATCCAGAGATAAGCAAGGAGACGGTCATATTTGTCGCGTTCCGGACCGTCAAATTCAAGCCTGACCTCTTTTCCTACCAGTGTTTTTTCTGCAAAAGCAGTTGCTTCAGGACCGAACGGTTGAATCGGTTCGTTTGGGTCTTTCGTTTCTGGAGTATCGACAAGAAGGAGGCGAACGGTTTCCTCTTTGTCCCCAATTTTGACCTTTATTGTGTCCCCGTCCACGATTTCAACTACTGTCGCGGCTATGTATTTTGCATCTTGACTGGCGTTCTTGCTTTCATTTGCGTTTTGTGAAGGTTGGGGCTGAGCATTCTGGTTCGTCTCTGGAGTTGCAGCTTTCGGTTTTTCTTGCTGTGTCTTATCAGAAATTTGATTTGGTGGCTCATTTTGTTGTTTGGCTGGCTGAGCTTGCTCCGTAACCTGGGGCGCCGTTGCCAACTGTTTGCTTTCATCCCCAGAACCCGAAAATGCAAACCAGCCGATGCCAACAACCAGACCAACAGCAATGAACACCGATGATAATTTTGTACTCAGCTTTTTGCGGTAAGACAACTCATAAAGGCCCCAACCTGCTAACGCCAGCCCTAAAATGCCAACGATATTTTCGATGATCCAAATAATAATGACAACAGCAATAGCAATGGCCACTAAAACCGCGCATCCGCTGTTTTGGTTTTTCTTAGCCATTCTCTAAACCTCTTTCTTTTTTCCGAATTCAAGCTTTTTTTCAAGGCGATTGCGACGTTTTATAAATTCCTCAGCATCGGCATTGAATAATTTATTGTTAATAGCATCAATAGCTCTATCACAGATAGAAATGGCCTCTTCAAACCTTGATAATTTTTCAAGAATAAGGAGGAATATCAATCCACCTTCTCTGATTCATTGTTTTCCTCCAAAGAAGACTAATATGAAGGGTTAGTTCAAAAATAAAACCTCGCCATTTCTATCGGGACATCGTTACGTCGAAGAAATTCCACAATCGTTTCATCGCGTGCTGGCGAATCGCCAGCCGTCAGCAGCCGAACTGCAAACTTGTTGGCCTGTCGCTCAAACTTCCCCACATGGAAGAAAGAGTGCTCGTCCAGCCAGAACCTGCTGAGCCCAGGGTGGAGCCGATCGTGTCCAAGCTCGTGGGCACAAACGAAGCGCTTCCATGGATCGTCAAGCCCTTCGTGGATCACGATATACCGGCGCCTTAGTTTCCGCATGTAGAGTCCGCGTGTGCCGCTTCCGAGGTCGCGGAACCATATGGTGATATTGAGGTGCTCGGCAAGCTCGAACGGATTATTGGTCCTATACTTTCGGATCAGCTGTCGAATCAAGGCGTCCATATTCGCCACCCGCTATTCTTCGACAGGTTTTCTCTTATTCCGTTTCTTTGCATCCCAAAAGATGGCTTCCATGACTTTCAGAACTTTTTCCCGATCTTCATCATCGAGGGGTACGCCGTCAAACATGACCGGCGCGTCCTCTTCGAGCATTTTTTTGAAGTCGCGAACGTCCTTTCGGGTCGCCCAGGACGGGATGTTGAATTGTGAATTGGGCTTCGGATCGTCGGTATCGTCGGTACGGTCGTCGCGACCAAGAAGAAAATCAATACTCACCCCAAAAAAATCTGCCATTTTTACTAAACGTTCACGTCTGGGGGGCTTCCCTGTCGATTCCCATCTGCGTACAGATGTTTCTGGTATATCTAAAGCATGGGCTAGTTGCTCCTGCGTCAATCCCCTTTGGGTCCGTAGCATTTTCAATCGCTCACTGAAATCCATTTTATTCACCCCATGCTACTATTCTAAACAACAACGTTCATAAAATAAACGTTCATATTATGCTACATAAACACTTGACGTGTTCGTTTAATGAACGTATAATGAAAATACGGATGTTCAAAAAACGAACGATTGGTGGTGAAAACATGAGGCGCGAAGCATTGATCAACGCAAGAAAGAAGATGAACATGACGCAAGATCAACTGGCGAAAGCCGTAGAAATTTCTCGCGCATATCTTTCGAACATTGAGCGCGGCGCCTGCCCGCCATCATTGAAAGTCGCACAAGCAATTTCGGGCATTCTGGGTGAAAGCACTGACGTGCTTTTTCCTGCCCAAAACGTTCAAAAAATGAACAATGAAAATACCGCCTGAAGGAGGTGAATGGATTGGATGCTAATCAACCACACAATCCCGGCCTCTCTCCCCAGGCCTGGGACAAGCTGCATCGCGTCATGTCCGAGATCCTCCGGAATCTGGCGGTGAGGCAGGCCCAGGAGAAGAAAGGGGCCTGATCATGAATTTCAACCAGCGCAACGCCCTCATCGCCTGCTCCACTATCCGTGTCATCCTGCGCGGCATGCAGGTGGACGGAGCGCTCGACGCCGCACTGGCGAAAGCGGGCGTCCAGGTCTCCGAAATCGAACGGGCCGGACTTCGCCGAGACGCTGAAGCGGCTGCTGCAGGGCGGTGGCCGGGCAAGCCAGGGCAGCTGGAAGCCGCCATATGAGGGGAGGTGATGTCGTGAGGCCGAAATCGGTCGAGGAGCACGAAGCCCGGTTTCTGGAATGCAGAAGCAAGTACGGGGACGATGCTCTCAAATACTCGTTTCTCGCGGGAATCCTGAGATCGATCATCGAATCCCCGGTCCCGGCTGAGTGGAAAGTCCAAGAGGCGAGAAACGCGATGATCGCATTTGATCGGCTTCGTGATCGCTGGTTGCGGGGAGAAATACCCGCCGACCCGGATCCGCAGCCGGCGGGTTGAGGGGTGGTGTAGGGGGGTGTCCGACATGGACAAGCTCAGCATAACTCCGGATCCAGTCACAAAGAAAGATGATTCTGTTGACAGAGAGGAGGAGACCCGTGGCAATTGGTGACGCGATTGAAGCTTTCAGGCGCGAGTCCGGAATGTCACAGGCGGAACTCGCGAAACATCTGCACTTCGACCGGAGCATGATTTCTCGAATCGAAAACGGGGAGCGCGCCTGGCCGGAGGCGCATGATGCGAAACTCGCCAGCATGAGCTGGAAGCTGGCGCTGAAACTGGCGGAGGAGCGGACCGGCGGATATATCTCGAACATGCTCGACGATGTGCCGAACCTGGATTTGCACCCGGCCGCCCTGAAGGACTTGTTGCTCAAGGAGCTGCGCGAACTTTACGCGGTACTGGAGGGGACGGCATTGGCGCGGCACGTGGACCCCGAGAAGAAGCGTGAGCAGGCGGAGCGGATCTGGATGGAGATGCGCGACGTACAGGCCGTGGCCGCCGTCCTGCAGGGTGTGATCGAAGAGGAGTTCGGGCTGGATCGGAAGAGGCTGATCCAGAAGTACGACATGGAGGTGAAACGGGGTGAACGGTGAGCTGACGACCACCCAAATTGCAATCGACAGCCAATACGCCACGGGAATCGAGGCGATGGTGAAAACGCTCGTCCGCTGGCATCAGAATGGCGCCAGTCAAGAGAAACTCCGCCGGCACGCGGAAACGTGGCTCCGCCCCTACCCGGAGGAAGTCCGCCGGCGCGTCTGGCTCGCCCTGTTCGAACCGTGGAGATTGCGCATTCTCGAATCCGAAAACTGTCCGAATTGCGGCTCCCA
Organism: Candidatus Reconcilbacillus cellulovorans; assembly: GCA_002507565.1. Lineage (GTDB taxonomy): Bacteria > Bacillota > Bacilli > Paenibacillales > Reconciliibacillaceae > Reconciliibacillus > Reconciliibacillus cellulovorans. Next base: position 30,259 of record MOXJ01000001.1, on the reverse strand, counting down.
GGCATACCTGACCACGCTTTACGGCCGGCCGATGCGCTGCATGGAAGGGCGGTATGGCGGCATGTGGGAGGTTCATTGCGCGGAGTGTACGTGGCGGGGATACGCTCGGGCGGAATTAGCGCAGGAGCTGCCACGTAGAGCAATGTTTGCGAGGAGGTGAACCGGATGCAAAAGATCACCGTCAGGGGTATCCCGCTACACGTCGACGACCGCCGGATCGTGGTCAAAGAAGACGATGCGATATGCACCTACAGTCGGGACTATTATCGGCTGCCACTCGAGCGCGACGGCGTGTTGCCGAGTACGCCGGTGAGGCTGGAATTCGTCCAAGAAGGACACGGCATCCTGGTGCCGGCCATTGAAGGGAGGTGAGTGGGTTGATCAGGCTGACGAAAACTGACGGATTTCCTGTATATCTCGCTCCCGAGCATATTCGTGCGGTTACATGGGAGATGAGGTCGCCCTTCTCGGAAAGCGGTAGAGATTATGTCACCAAAGTCTACGAGGAAGGCGAAGGATGCTGGTGGGTGAAAGAAACCCCGGAAGAAGTGGCCAGGAAGGTCCGCGAATACCGTGTGGCCACGCAGTCGCTCCTGATCGCGTACCGGATCGGGCTTGAGAAGGAAGTCAAAGTCGGTTCCCAGGATCCAGGCAACGAAATTTCGTACTGGGAACGGATCCTTGACCACCTCGCTGGCTTTGAAAAAGAAAAATCCACCGCTGGAACGGTGGAATGACTTACACCCAACTTCATTGTACCACAGATGAGGCAAAGGAGGAAGAAAGGCAGGTGAATAACGTGGGCGTGACGGTGGATGTGAACACGCTGGCCGGCGGCGCCTTGCTGGAGCGCCTCAACATCGAGCTTCAGCGCCTGGCGGAAAACATCGCCGACCCGAACACGAAAGCGGACGCCGTTCGTGCGGTCATCGTCGAGATCAAGGTAAAACCTGATGAGACGAGGACCGTTGCCGTGTCGGAAATCAGCGTCAAGTCCAAGCTGGCGCCGCCGCGCGGAATCCCGACCAAGTTCATCGTCGACCGCGACAAGAACGGAAAGGCTGTCATCGCCGAGCTTAAGTCCGGCGTCAAAGATCAGCTGATGATCGACGATGACGGCGATCTGGCCGATGATCGCGGCCGCAAAATCAATCCCCCGGAAGATTCCGGGAAAGTCGTGAAATTCAAGTAAGGAGTGGTTGGCGTGCTGAAAGAAGCCCTGCAATACCTGATCGGATTGGGCGAAGCAACCAAGCATTTTGTCGGAGATCAGGTTTACTCCGACAAGCCATTGCATCTGATCAGGCAGCCGGTTGCAAAGCCCTTGGTGGTTCGCAATCTGACCGGACTGGTCGACTATCTGAGGAGCAATTACGACGAGCTGGACTCGGTGCTCGTCCACGTCGAAAGCCCAACAGAAGTGAGTGTGTACAGCACATTCTCTCGGGACTTCGAAAGAAACCATTACATCCAGGCCAGCGCTCTGCTGCCGGTGATTCCGTTCGGGCGCTTCCTAGATTTAGAGGCGTTCAATATCCTGATCCAATCCTGCTTTGTCCCAAACGACGACCGGGCAAATGTCCTGCGGATCGTCGGCAACGTGAAAGAAGAAAACGTCACGACGGTCGGGGATGACGGAGTAACTCAGCAGGTTACGGCGAAGACGGGCATCGCAACCGTAGGAAACGTGCTCGTTCCGAATCCAGTGCGTCTCAAGCCATATCGGACCTTCGTCGAAGTGGTTCAGCCGGAAAGCGAGTTTGTGTTCCGCATGAGAAGCGGCCCCGAAGCCGCGCTGTTCGAGGCGGATGGAGGTGCTTGGAAGCTGGAGGCCATTCAGCGGATCAAGGAATATCTGGCCGAAGCATTGGCTGAGCAAATCGCCAATGACTTCGTGACCATCATCGGCTGAAAAATGGGCCGTGCGAACACGGCCCCTCAAAAAACATTTGATCCAGTCCCATTGTAACACAGACGGGGCAAAGGAGGCTACACCATGTTTCATGTTTCGCTCGACAGATTCGCCGTCGGCCTACCGGACCCGCAAGAACGCGAGCCGGAGGTCATTGCGACTTGCGCTTGTGGTTGCGGCGAGGAGATCCGGGCCGGTTACGAATATATCGAGGCTCACGGCGAATGGTTCGCCGACACCTCCTGTTTTCTGAAATACCACGACGCCGCATGGCGCTGCGCGGGGGTGAGCTGACCATGGCAAGGGTCATCGCAGTCAGCACGCGGGATATGACTAAGGAGCAGTGGTTAGAGGAACGGCGGAAGGGTATCGGCGGCAGCGACGCGGCGGCCGTGGCCGGACTCGACCCGTATCGGACGCCTATCCAAGTCTGGCTCGAAAAGACTGGTCAGATTGAAACGCGCGAGGCAGACAGCGAGGCAGCCTACTGGGGACAACTTCTGGAGGACGTGATCGCGAAAGAGTTTGCCCGGCGCATGGGCCTGAAGGTCCGACGGATCAATACAATTCTGCAGCATCCTGATCGGCCATATCTGATCGCTAATGTCGATCGGAAGGTCGTTGGCGAAGACGCACTGCTGGAGATTAAGACGATTAACGCCTGGCACGGTCGTGACGTGTCCGAGGACAAACTGCCTGACAGGTACGTAATCCAGGGTATGCATTATATGTCCGTAACCGGCGCGCGGAGAGTCTACTTTGCGGTGCTGGTTGGCGGCCAACGGCTCATCGTTACCCATGTGGATCGCGACGACGAGCTGATTGCCCACCTGACCACCATCGAGGATGATTTCTGGCAACACGTCGAAACCAGAACCCCGCCACCTGTGGATGGTTCCGACGCGTCGCGGGACTTCCTGTCCAGCCTCTACAAGGAGGCTGAGCCGGATAGCGTGGCTGTCCTGCCGCCAGATGCGACAGAACTGATCCGTCAGTGGTGTGAGGCCAAGGCGGTGGAGAAAGCCGCGGCCGAGCGCCGGCAGGAGGCAGAAAACCGCCTGAAGGCGATGCTCGGTAACCGTGAGATCGGAAGAATTGGCGATTTGGAAGTCGTAACATGGAAGACGGTTACGCAGGAGCGTCTGGACACGCAGCGCCTGAAGGCCGAGCACCCGGACCTCTACCGGAAGTACGTTACCGCATCTACCTATCGACGATTCCAGATTCGGGAGGTAGAGCTGTGATGGCGGTTAGCACGGATAGCCTGAAGAACAAGCTCGCAACGAAGGCGGACGGAAACGGGGCTAGCAAGCCAAAAACGGTCGAGGATTGGCTTCGGGACGAGCGTTTCCGGAGCGAAATCGAACGAGCATTGCCAAGGCATGTGAGTGCTGATCGTCTTCTGCGAATTGCGTTAACCTGCCTGCGGACCAATCCCAAACTACGTGAGTGTTCAGTACCTAGTCTTCTAGCAGCGGTCCTGCAGTGCGCGCAGCTTGGGTTGGAGCCGGGTCCTCTTGGGCATGTTCACTTGGTTCCCTTCAAAAACCGCAAAACAGAACAGACCGAAGTGCAACTCATCATCGATTACAAGGGCTATTTGGAAATGATCCGGCGCTCCGGGCAGATCGCCTCGATGAATGCCCGTATCGTCTATGCCAACGACATTTTCGAAATGGAATTCGGCATCCATGACACCCTGCGGCACGTGCCGTGGTACATGAGGGAAGGCGTCAACGAGCCCGGCGCGATCAAAGGTGCCTACCTGGTCGCCCGCATGAAAGACGGCGGCTACTACGTTCACTACCTGCCCATTCAGAAGATCGAGGAACGGCGCAAGCGTTCCAAGAGTCCAGATGACGGTCCGTGGGTCTCGGACTACGAAGCAATGTGTCTAAAAACCGTGGTTCGGGACGCCTACAAGTGGTTGCCGATGTCCGCTGAGGATATGCGGTTGTTGGCTCAGGACGAAACCGTCAAACGCGATCTCAATGATGTAGACTCTGAGCCTTACTACGGAGACGACATCGTCGTCGATGGCCAAGTGGTACAAAGCGAAGTGCACGGTGATGACCAGACAACTTTATTCGAAAGCTGACCGCGGCGGGGCGCCGGCCCCGCCCGGCCACCCAACATTAAGGGGTGAAAACGATGAGCCGAAAGCGGTACATCAGTACGGACTTATCCCTTTCGGGCAAGGTTGAAGAGCTGGCTCGTAGAGCTGGCGAATATGCCGTCATCCTGTGGACGTGGCTCATTCCCCACTTGGATGATTGGGGCCGAATGGATGGTGAACCGGATAAGGTATTCTTTACCGTCACACCTCGCTTCGCGGTCCTTGGTCGTACACCTGATGATGCCGAAAAGGCCCTTCAGGCCATGCACGACCTAGGGCTCATCACGTGGTATGAGGTTGACGGGCATCGTTACATCCAGGTTAACCCCGACACGTTCTATGCCTTGCAAACCTACATCCCGAAAGCGAAACGCGAGGAGGACAAGTCCGCGTATCCGGCTCCTCCGAGCGATGACCCAACGAAAGGTAGCGCGGCGCGCAATAAAGTAGCGCAATGCGCTGAAGAGCGCGAACAAACAGCGCAGGAAAACACAGAGCGTGACTCAGTAGCGCAGAGTAGCGCAGCGCGCGATTGTGCGCTATCCAGTGTACCTTCACCTTCTCCTTCACCTTCAAGAGATATGCAAGCAAGCATGCAAGCAAATAACGCGCGCACGTGCGCGCGTGATGAACAAGACGACCAGTCCGATGCGGCCAAGGTCATGCAGGCTTGTGAACGAGCGTTTGGCCTGGCCCTGAATCCTCTGCAGACCGAGAGACTTCTTTCGTACCTTGACGACGGCATGGAGGCGGACCTGCTGTGCCTGGCCATCGAAAAGGCAGCCATGGCAGGAAAAGACATTCGCTATGCCCTTGGGATCGCAGAAAGCTGGTGGCAGAAGGGCATCAGGACTCGGCAGGCCGCGCAGAGAGAGAAACGGCAATTCAAGCTGATCGCGGGAGGGAACCGGGGTGGACGGACTCAAGAGGGGTCTAGAGAAGACAGTGCATACGCTGGTTTCGACCTCAACCAGCTCAGCCTCTAAGGCGACCGGGTATCATTGCCCGGTCTGCGGCCAGTTGGTCAAGCCCAAGACGGTGGCGTTTCTGGGCCGATCCTTTACCGTGCAACCTCGCTGCCGGTGTGAGGTGGAGCAGTTTGAGCGCGAGATGGCACGGCTCACGGGGCAAAACAAAGCCAAGCGCCTGTTCGCGATGGAGCAACTGGGCGACCGCTTCGACCGGTGCATCTTCGAGACGTTTGAGCCGCGGCCAGGTACGGAGATGGCCCTGAAGATGGCGCGGGACTATTGCGACCGGTTCGAGCATTGGAAAGGCACCAGCTTGATGCTGTGGGGCAGGCCTGGGTGCGGGAAGACGCATCTAGCGTCGGCCGTGGCGAAGGAGCTAGACAACCGAGGCAAGACCGTGGTCTTTCAGACAGTCAGTGAGCTGCTGGCGCGGATTCGGAGCACATTCGACCGCGACAAGTCGAACGAGACGGAACAGGAGATCATGCAGGCGCTCCTGTCGTGCGACCTGTTGGTGCTCGATGACCTGGGCGCGGAGAAGGTGACCGACTGGGTGCAGGACGTGCTGTTCCGGATCGTCGATGGACGATACCGGATGACCAAACCAATCCTGGTAACGACGAACCTGTCGCCGAATGACCTGCCGCGCACGATTGGGGAGCGGATCACGGATCGGCTGCTGGAGATCACCGTGCCGGTTGAGATCAAGGCGACCAGCTACCGGATGGAGTTGGCGAAGGCGCGGGCTCAGAAGATTCTGCGAGAAATGCGGGAAGAGGAAGAGCGGAATGCGGCAGCTGCTCGATGACCTCATGGTCGGGGACGACGCGCTGTACAGGCTCGTCATCCCCGGCCGCCCGGTACCGGCGGTGCGCATGACGCAGCGTGGGAAGTTTGTCTCGAGCGCCGCCAAACGCTATCTCGTGTACAAGAACCAAGTGGCATGGGCGGCCAAGCAGGCGCGCATCCGGCCGGTGGAGGGGCCCGTGGAAGTGGAAGGTGTCGTCTACATCCATGGCCTGCGCGAGGGTGATGCCGACAATTACGCCAAGACGATTCTGGACGGCTTGAATGGCGTGGCGTGGGTGGACGACCGACAAGTGCGGCGCCTGATCATCGAGAAGCGCAAGGTCGATACCGCGGCCGGTGAGCGTGCGGAAATCATCATCCGGTCATACAGGGGGTGAACGCGGAATGACATACATTGAGATGCACCAGCGGGTCAAGGAACTTGAAGCGGAGGTGGCACGGCTGAAAGAGGAAAACCAGAAGCTTAAAACCTTCTCCCGCCGAGTCATTGCCGAGGCGCTTCGGGGAAACGACTGGTGGGGCGGCTCGATTCAGGACTTCGCCGAGGAACTGGGCCTCATCGTGGCGGAACCATTTGATCCAGAAAGACACGGGGAATATCATGCAGATGTATTCGAGCCAGGCGATCCGTTTTATGTGTTTGCGGACATACTGAAGGAGGGCCAGCCGTGATACTCTTCAAACCCGAACACGTGGCCCCGATCCTCGCCGGCCGCAAGACGCAGACCCGTCGCCTGGTCGGAAAACGGCGGTGGAAAGTCGGCACGGTCCATCTGGCGAAAACGGGATACAGGCGCGACCAAACGTTCGCCCGCATCCGCATCACGACCGTCCGCCAGGAACGCCTCGGAGACATCACGGAGACCGATGCGATCGCTGAGGGGTACGGGAGCGTGGCGGAGTACCAACCGGACAGATTGGTGTGGGTGATTGATTTTGAGGTTGTAAGGAGCGAACGAGCCGTGAAGGCTATCACGATTCACCAACCTTGGGCGTCGCTGATCGCCCACGGGTACAAACGTTTTGAGACACGGAGCTGGACAAACTACCGCGGACCGATTGCGATTCATGCTGGTCTCCAGTCCGACTTCGAGACGGTAAAGATGCTGGCTCTCAACTATACGCGAATCTGGCATCAGATTTCTCCCCTGCCGAAAGGGTGCATCGTGGCGGTGGCAGAGCTGGTGGAATGCTGGGAAATCGGCAGAAGGATTTTCGCGGACGGCGGGATCGTCATTCGAAATTCGAGGGGAGAGGAAAAAGTGCCTGATTTAAACGAGTTTTACTTCGGGGACTTCACGCCCGGTCGCTTCGCATGGGAGCTTCTGAACGTCCGATGGCTACGCGAACCGATCCCGGCGAGAGGGCGACAGGGGTTGTGGAACTGGGAACCGCCTGATGATTGGAAATGCGTGGTCTGCGAAGAATTCGTGGTGGGCGGCCCCGGCGCAGGATGGCGGCCCGCCGGGGCTGAACGGATGTTCCCATGCCCATTATACCACAAGTGAGGGGTGGGTGTGGGGAATTGAAAAGCATCGAGCAGATGGTTTTCCCGTGGGAAATAGATCGAGAAACGACACGGCAGCGAGTTGAGGAGCACCTGGAGACGGCGCGGATATACCGCCAAATCGGTTTCGTTCGGCGGGAAATGAAGGTCACTGCGTCGCCTGATCCGAGGTATCATGGACCGACCTACGTCGTCGGGAAGCCGGCCGAGGAGACCGCGGCATGGAATGTGGACACCGAGCAGCGGATGAAAGAGATCACTGAACGGGTGGAGAAGGCCGTCAGCCGTTTGGGGAAGTTGGAGCGGCAGATCATTGAAAAGCGCTACCTGGAAGCCGAGGACGTGTACGACTACCACGTTTACACCGAGCTGCATATGAGCGAGCGCAAATATTACAGGCTGAAATCGAAGGCGATCTACAAGCTCGCATTCATGCTGCGGTTGGAGGTATTTGTGGAGCCCAAGGAAGAACAGCCAGCCTGAAAACGTGGCAGAAAAGTGGCAGAAAAAAGGCAGACATTTGGCAGGAAAATGGCAGGTTATTTGGAGCAGAACATGTTATGATGGTAGCGTGGAAAATCAGATGCGCCGAACAGAGTCGCAGAAATGCGGCTCTTTTTATTTTGGAGTGGTGCATATGGCCAGACCAAAGAGTCCAGGAAGTGTTCAGAAAATCCTCGAAGAGCTTCGTGGACTCAATGCAGCTCTTCAAAGGAATGTGTCCGGGCCAAAGCAGCCGGCCAAGTGCGTTGGCTGCGTGTGGGGAACATGGTGTGGAACAAAGCAGTTCTGTTCCCGCCCGACGTGTGTTCGCGAATAATCTAAACGCCTGCCCAACCCCAAAGCGCAGCATGGTCATGGAGCCTGTATGAGGGGCAAATCATACAGGAGCTGCGCGCCTCCTTGGCCGTGACCGGAACGGTTATTGGGCAGGACCCGGGCGCTTGCCGGCCGCGCAAAGGGTTCGTAAGTGCCGGCTTCCATGATTTTATGCGGGGTGGTGATATGCGGGAGGTTCAGCCGATCCGGGACCCAGAAATCATCGTGGAGATCCAGAATTACTTGAAGGTCCGAAACTTCCGCAACTACCTGCTGTTCACCATGGGCATCCATTGCGGCTTGCGCATTTCCGACTTGTTGAGCCTGAAGGTCGGCGATGTCCGGGACCAGCTGCACATCAACTACGTCGCAAAGAAGACTAGGAACCGCCGGAAGCGCCGGAAGGAAAGACGGTTCATCATTCATCCGTCGTACTATGATGACCTGATGATGTACATCCGGGACATGGACGACGATGAATATTTATTCGCTTCCCGGCAGAAGAAATCAAACGGCGAAAAAGGGCAGCCGATCAGCCGGCAAATGGCCTGGCGAATCATGTCCGACATTGCCAAACGGTTCGGCCTCGAAGACATCGGCACCCATTCGCTCCGGAAAACGTGGGGCTATCACATGCTCATGAACGCGCCTCGCGAGCAGTGGGGCTACGTCATAGCGTTACTCATGGAGGCGTTCGGACACGAATCTCAGGAGGTCACTTTGCGGTATTTGGGGCTCACTCAGGACATGCTCGACCGCATGGTTCTCCGGTTGAGTTTTACAAAAACCGGATGATTGTTGCACTCGCATCTTGACGAAACGAAAACCTTGATTTCATGCGGATTTTCGAAAATCACGAGTTTGACAGAATCAGTATTTAGTCAAAGTCTAATGCAAGATACTGGAAAATATCCGGGGCTTTTCCCTCGGTTTTTTCGTTGATTCGTTTGGAACGCTTCCAGCCAGAAAGCGCTTCAACGTGAAAACAACTCAAATGCGGAGGTGGGGTGGATGTAGTGGCGCAAAAGCGAAGTCCGCTCGAGCGGAAAGCCTTCAAAATGTGGTGCGCCGCCGGCCGCCCGCGACAACTCAAATGGATCGCCGAAAAGCTCGGCGTTTCGCCCGAGATGGTCCGCAAATGGAAGCACTACTACAAGTGGGAGGAGCGCGAAGACCCCCGCCCTGGCGCGCCGCGCGGCAACAAAAACGCGGTCGGAAACAAGGGCGGGGCGCCGAAGGGCAACCAAAACGCCGTCAAGCACGGCCTTTACCGGAAGTACATGCCCCAGGACGAGGAGTTCTTGGAAGTCTTCGACCTGGCTGCTGAGGCCGATCCGCTCGACATGCTCTGGCACAGCATCGTCATGAAATTCACCGCCATCATCCGGGCGCAGAAGATCATGTTCGTCCGGGATCGGGACGACGTGACCAAGGAGCTGAAAAAGGTGAAGGAAGGCGGCGTGATCACCGAGCGTGAATGGGAAATTCAGTTCGCGTGGGACAAGTACGCCAACTTCCTGAAAGCCCAGGCGGCCGCGATTAGCACACTCAATTCGCTGATCCGGCAGTTCTTGAATGCGGCGCCGGAGGAAGACGAACGGCGGACGAAGATCGAGCTGATGCGGGCACAGATCGCGAAGGTGAAGGCGGAGACAAAAGAGCTGGAAGATCCGGAACGCGCCGGCATTGTGAACATCATCGACGACGTACCGCCGCAGCCGCGAGGTGGCGCCAATGGCCAATCCGGAACTGGTAGTTAATCGGGCAGTCAGGTTGTCGCGCCTCATCGCCACTTCGTTCTATGGATTGTATCACCTGATAAAACAGGGGGCATACACGCATTGGTGGCTCAAGGGCGGCCGGGGCAGCACGAAGTCGTCATTCATCAGTATAGTCATTATCCTCGGGATCATGCGGCACCGGGACACGCACGCGGTCGTGCTGCGGAAAGTCGCTGCAAACCTGAAAGATAGCATCTACGAGCAGCTTCTGTGGGCAATCGATGTGCTCGGCGTCGGTCACCTGTGGAAGGCGAAGCTCAGTCCGCTTGAGCTCATCTATATTCCGACCGGCCAGCGGATCATTTTCCGAGGTGCGGACAAGCCCCGGAAAATCAAATCGATCAAGGTTAAGAAAGGTTACATCCGCTGGATCTGGTACGAGGAAGTCGACGAATTCAACGGACCGGACGAAATCCGGATTATCAACCAGTCGCTGATGCGCGGCGGCCCGAAGTTTGACGTCTTCTATTCGTTCAACCCGCCGCGATCGGTCAGCAGCTGGGTGAACACCGTCGTCTTGGAAAAACGGCCGGACACATACGTGCACCATAGCACCTACCTAGACGTTCCACGGGAATGGCTCGGCGAGCAGTTCATCATCGAGGCGGAGCATTTGAAGGCCGTCAACGAGGCCGCCTATGAGCACGAATATCTCGGTGTGCCGAACGGCACGGGTGGCGAGGTATTCACGAACGTGAAGGCCCGTGTCATCACGGACGAGGAAATCGCCCGGTTCGACCGGATCTATCGCGGTCTGGACTTTGGTTTCGCCTCCGATCCGTTGCACTACACCGTCTGCTACTTCGACAAGACGCGCAGGCGACTTTTCATTTTTTACGAGATCCATCGAGTGGGCATGAAAAACCGCCATCTGGTGGACGCAATCAAGCAAGAGAACCCGAATAATCGGCTGATCACCGCCGACAGCGCCGAGCAGCGGACGATCGCCGAATTGCGCGAGCTCGGCCTGAACGTCCGCGGCGCCAAAAAAGGCCCCGATTCGGTCGAGCACGGGATCAAGTTCCTACAGGATCTCGAAGAAATCATCATCGACCCGGTCCGCTGTCCGAACACGCTGCGCGAATTCACGCAGTACGAGCTGGAGAAGGACGCGAACGGGAATTGGAAGGACGGTTTTCCGGATCGTAATAACCACAGCATCGACGCGGTGAGATACGCGTTGGAAGACGAAATCAACATGCGAACGGTACGAGCTGCACCGACCATCGCCAGATAGGAGGTGACATGCACGAAATGCTGCCGGATTTCAGCTACGAGATCGAGCAAGTCCAAAAAGGCGGCATCACGCCTGAGCTGGTGCAGCGCATTCTTCGAAAATTTGAGCCGCGACAGGCGGAGATGAAGAGGCTGTACCTGCGGTATTTGGGTGATCCGCAGGGGGTCCCCATCTTCCAGCGACGGCTTGCCGACGAGAGGAAAGTCAACAACCGGGTCGCCAATGATTTTTTTGGCGAGATCGTCGACATGAAAGTCGGTTACTTCGCCGGGAATCCGATCAGCTACAACTACGCGAAGGACGATCCGAATTACGAGGAAGCCCAGGGCCTCATCACGCGGTTCGCGGCCCTCAACAACCTTCCCGACTTGGACGTCGAGGTCACGAAGATGGCCGCGATCTGCGGATACGGCGCCCGCCTCTTGTACATTGACAAACAGGCGCGGGAAAGGGCGAAAAATCTTCCGGCATTCGGGACGGTGTTACTGACGACCACCGGCGACATCACCGAGCCGGATTACGCGCTGTACGTGTACACGGTGCTGGACGAGCGCGACAACCCGATTCGGAAGGTGGAGTTTTACGACGAAACTAACACGCACTACTTCATCGAAACGCGCTCTAACAGCGGCGTGTACCAGGTCGAAAAGCCGCCGGAACAGCACCAGTTCAGCATGTGCCCGGTCGTCGGCTTCCCCAACAACGCCGAGCTACAGGGCGACGCCGAAAAGGTTCTCGGCCTCATCGATGCCTACGACCGGACAATGTCCGACGTAAACAGCGAGATCGAGGCCTTCCGTCTGGCGTACATGGCGTTCATCGGCGGGCAGATCGACGAGGAAACGCTCAACGAGGCGCGAAAGACCGGAGCATTCAATATTCCGGATGGTGGCGACATCAAGTTCATCACGAAGCAGCTGGATGACGACATCGTGGAGCATCACCTCAATCGGCTGCATGACAACATCTACCGGTTTTCGAAGACGCCGGACCTGTCCGACGAAGCGTTCGGCGGCGGGGCTCAGTCCGGGGAAGCGCGGAAATACCGTTTGCTCGGATTGGAGATGAAGACGGGGTTCTTCGAAAACAAGTTCCGTTCGGCAAGCAAGCGCATGTTTGAGCTTCTCGCCGGGCCGTGGAACATGAAGACACCGTCCCTGAAATTCGATCCGCTGAACGTTTGGTTCGAGTTCAAGCGGAATTTCCCGCGCGATCTGCTTTACGAAGCGCAGGCGACGCGGCAACTCAAAGGCATGGTCAGCGAGCAGACGCGGCTCAGCCAGCTGTCGTTCGTCGACGATGCGCAATACGAACTCGATCTCATGGAGGCTGAGCGTGAACGCATCCCCGACCTGGAGCTGCCCGACGACGAGGGCGATGATGCTGCATGAGCCTGGACAAGTACGAGGACGAGCTGCGCCGGACGAATGAGCAACAGCTGGAGGCGGTGGAGGCGCAGATTCGGCGGAACTTTGAGGTCGCGCTGCACGGTATCATCGCCGAGATCGGGCTGCTCTACGCGAAGCTCGAAACCGAGGGGAAGCTCACCTATGAGGAAATGGCAAAATACAACCGCCTCCGCCGGCTGGAGAAGCAGATCATGGCCCAAGTCGACCGAATGAGCGCGAAGAACCAGCGGGCGCTGCGACGACTGTTGCGCCAGGCGTACTCGCACTCATACGAGTGGATGGCTTGGGCGATCGAGCGAGAGAGCAGGGCGCGGTTGGCATATGCCGCGGTGCCGCTGGAAAAGATCGATCGAATCATCGAGGAACCGGTAGGCGGCCGGACGCTGAAAGGGCGGTTGTCGCGGCTCCGGCGGCAGACCATCGACGAGCTGTTCCGGCGGATCACAGCCGACTTGGTCGAGGGCAGCACGCTTCGGAAAATGACCGCGAACGTCCGGGATGTGCTAAATACCAGCCACGCGGACACCGTCCGGATCGTCCGGACCGAGGCTCACCGAATCCAGGAGGCGGCGACGCTGGCCAGCGCGCAGCATGCGCATGCGCAGGGCGTCGTGATGATGAAGAAGTGGAATTCGCTGCATGACGAGAAGGTGCGGCACACGGCGGCTGCCAACCACCGGCTGATGGACGGGCAGGAAGTACCGGTGGACGAGGATTTCGAGCTTCTGCCGTCCGGCGGTCGCGGGAAAGCGCCGGGGAACACCGGCGTGGCCGCGCACGACATCAACTGCCGGTGCTTCACGACGTACCGGATCGCGGATGTGCGGCGCAAAGAGCACAAAGAGCTCGCTGACCTGACGTTTGAGGAATGGAAGAAAACTCGTTTGAAACAGCCGTGACCCGGCTGTTTTGTTTTTAACCAAAAACTTGAGGGCGGGTGTCGGCGAACTCTGCGCAGGGCGTCGGCATGGCCGAACTCGAAATGGAGGAATCAGCACATGCAAGACCTGTTGAGATGGATGCCGCTCAGAATGAACCTGCAATTCTTTGCGGCGGATGCTGGCCAAGGTGGGGGAACTGACGCCGCAGGAGGCGCGCAGGGCCAACAAGGAGGCCAGGGGAATGATGCAGGTACCGGAACGACCCAAAGCGGCTCTGGAGGCGATTCTGGCGGCCAGGGAGGGTTTCAGCTGACGCCGGAACTGGAGACCTGGCTGCAGAAGCAAATCCAGTCCGCCGAGGACCGGGTCCGGACCCAGTACGTGAAACAGCTGAAGCAGCTGGAGCAGCAGCTCCAGGCCAAAATGACCGAAGAGGAAAAGATCCAGTACGAGCTGGAGAAAAAGCGCCGCGAGCTGATGGAGAAGGAGGCGGCGCTGAAGCGGCAGACGGTCGAGCTGGAGGCGACGAACCTTCTGGCCCAAACCAACCTGCCGATCCAGTTCAAACCGTTCGTGCTCGGCGACGACGTCGACGACACGAAAAGGCGCATCGAGGACTTCAAGAAACTATGGGATGCCGCGGTTTCGGAGGAAGTCACGAAGCGCATGGCCGCTGGCGGTCGGACGCCGCCAGGAGATGGGACTGGCGGAAAAGTCGGATTCAACATGAACGATCTGATTCGAAGCGCCGCGCGGCGCTGATTTTTACGGAGGTGGAAAAGAAAAAATGGCAACGAATGCTATCCTTCGTACTGATGCTGAAGCCCTGATCCCCGAGGAAGTGGCCCGGGAGATCATCCAAGGTGTTCCGCAGTATTCGGCTGTCATGCAGCTGGCCACGCGCCTGCCGAACATGACGGCGAAGCAAAAACGTCTGCCGGTGCTCAACAGCCTGCCGATGGCGTATTTCGTCAACGGCGACACAGGCACGAAGCAAACCACGAAGGTGGAATGGAAGAACAAGTACCTCGAAGCCGAGGAAATCGCAGTCATCGTGCCGATTCCGGAGGCTGTACTGGACGACGCCGAATACGACATCTGGGGCCAAATCCGCCCGCGGATTGAGGCGGCGTTCGGCGAAGTTTTCGATGCGGCGGTGCTGTATGGCACCAACAAGCCGTCCACCTGGCCGGACGGCATCGTGACGCAGGCCGAACAGAAAGGCAAGGTCGTCACGCTCGGCACCGGAAACGATCTGTATGACGACATCATGGGCGAGGGTGGCGTGATCGATCTGGTCGAACGGTCCGGTTTCATGGTGAATGGTCACGTGGCCGCCGTGAGCATGCGCGCGAAGCTGCGGGGCCTGCGGGATGCTGACGGTCAACCGATCTTCAAGGCGACCATGCAGGAAGGCACCCGGTACCAGCTGGACGGCGAGCGGATGATCTTCCCGCTGAACGGCTCGATCGACCCGACCAAGTCGCTGATGATCTCCGGCGATTGGTCGCAGCTGGTGTACGCGATCCGTCAGGACATCACCTACAAGATCCTGACCGAGGCCGTGATTCAGGACCCTGTGACGGGCGAGATCGTGTACAACCTCGCCCAGCAGGACATGGTGGCCCTGCGCTGCGTCATGCGGCTGGCCTGGCAGATTCCGAACCCGGTCAACCAACTCGATCGGGACGAAAACACCCGGTTCATGTTCGCTGTGCTGAAGCCGCCGGCATCTCCGTAATGATTCAACCCTGCGGAAGGGTTTCCTTCCGCAGGGTATTTTTTCGATGAAAGGGTGATGGTCGTGGTGCGCGTGGAAATGCTGGTGCAGACCTTCTACGGGAAGCCGCTGAAGCCCGGGGACGTCATCGAAGTGAGCGACGTCGTCGCCGAGCGCTGGGAAAAGCATGGGATCGCACGCCCGGTCCAGGGCGCCGCACCGGAACCGCCTACTCCGCCGAAGAAGGGCGGAAAGAAAAATGACGCTGGTTGAACTGAAAATCCTGCTCGGGATTCCGGAAGACGACACCTCGAAGGACGACCTGCTGAAAATCCTCCTGCCGGCCGCAATCGACTTCGTCGTCGAGTGGACGCGGAACCCGTTTTCGCGGGACGGAAACGGCGACATCGTCCTTCCCGCCGGCGTGAAGGTAGCAATCAGCATGATGATCCAGGCGGTTCTGGCCGCCGGCGTCGGAACTGATGGGGCGAACGCCGGGCTGGTCGAATCCGAGCGCGTCGGTCAGATGCAGCAGACGTTCCGGAATCCGGCGGAAATCTGGACGACCGGCGGCGGCATCAACGGCGCTTCCGGCGGTAGCACCGCGCCATGGTTCGCGCTGCTCAAACCATACACCCGGTTCCGGTTTGTCCCGGCCTCGACGCCGAAGTGGGATGAGCTGCCATGCCCGTAAAGGTGCACGACGAAAACCGCATCCCCCGGCTGCTGAAGGAGCTGGACAAGCTCGGAAAACGGAAAATCAGAGTCGGCATCATGGGCGGAGACATGGCCATGATCGGCGCTGTTCACGAGTTCGGCGCGCGGATTCCGGTGACGCCGAAGATGCGGAAGTGGTTCGCCGCGCAAGGGTACCCGCTGCGGAAGGAGACGACGCACATCGTCATCCCGGAACGCTCTTTCATTCGCGCCGGCTTCGACGAAAACGAAAAAGCGTTTCTGGATGAAGCGAGAAAGTGGTTGATCGAGGCGTTCCGGAAGGGTACGCCGACGGATAAGGTACTGGAAGCGCTCGGCCTTCAACTGCAGGGCATGATGCAGGAGTTCCTGCGGAACTTGAGCGAACCGCCGTTGTCCCGGATGACCGTTGAAATGACCGGGCGAAGCAATCCGCTGGTTCACACCGGGCACCTGCTCCGGGCGATCGTGTACGAGGTGGTGTGACGTGAGGCTCTACAATTTCGCTCGGCTGATCAAAAAATACAGCGTCCCGTGCCAGCACATTACCCGCGAGCCCGGCCACTACGACGACGACGGCATCTGGCGCGAGCCGCAGGACGTCACCCGCGACACGATGGCGGCCATCCTTCCGGTCCCGGAGCGCACGCTGTACGAGTCCGGCGGGCGGTACACGACGGCGGATCGGCTGATCATTTCGCTGGAGGCGTATCCGATGCATTCGCACATCGTTTACCGCGGAAAGAAGTACCGGATCGAGGAAGAAACGGACTTCTCCGAATATGCGGACTTCCACCAGTACCTCGCCAAGCAGGTGGACACCGGCGGTGAAAGCGGGGTGGAAGCCGGTGATTGATTACGCGGCGATTCGCTCTGCCATCGTCCGCCCGCTGTCTGTGGCGCTCGGAATCCCGGTCATCATGGGTGACCAGACGGGGAAAATGCCGCCGTATCCATTCGTCACGTACAAGATGACGTCTCCGTACCTCGCGCCCGCGCACGGCGTCGAGGACGTCGAGAACGTGGACGGCGGCATCCGGCGGACGCAGGAAAAGCAGGTCGAGGTCGTGTTTTCGTTCACGGTGCATTCCCGGGACGCGGACGATGCCTACCAGCGGTGCTATGCGCTCATCGAATACTTCGACTTCACCGGCCGTGATACGCTACGTGGCGCCGGGATAACGGTCGTGGAAATCACGAACGCGCAGAACCGTGACGTGTTCCTTACGGTGGAATATGAGCGCCGAGTCGGCTGTGACGTGCGGTTCCGGGTTGTGGCCAGGTCCGAAATGGACGAGCAGTTCATCGAAAAAACCGAAATCGAAAGGAGCTGATTGGAGTGCCTCTGAAAGACGTTACGGTCACGATCGATTTGGTGCGGCCGCCCGGCCTGATCGGTTTCGGCACGCCGCTGATCCTGACCGGGAAATCGGGTGGCTTGCCGTTCAAGGAGTACCTCGACCTGGACTCTGTGAAAGCGGATTTCCCGGAAACGACCGAGGCGTACAAGGCGGCCGCCGCCATCTTCGCCCAGGGGGACAACCGGCCGGCGAAGTTCGCCATCGCTGCATACGATTCGGACGCGGCCGAGACCTTCACGGATGTTCTCGGCGCCGTCTACGAGCGCGACTGGTACTTCGCCATCATCACCAGCGCCGACGTTTCCGACATCATCGCGGTCGCTGACGTCATCGAGCAACGCGGCGGCAAGCTGTTTGCGGCGCGGACGGCAGACCTAGCCGATCTGGCGGCCATCTTCGCCAAGAAATACGACCGCACGTTCGTGCTGTATCACAGCGATCCGGCGGAAGTGGCGAAATACCCTGAGGCCGCCTGGGTTGGGGCCGCCGGCGCGCAGCCCGTTGGCAGCGTGACGTGGAAGTTCAAGCGGCTGGTCGGGATCACGGCGGACAACCTGACTGCCAGCGAACTGAACAACATCCACGCCGCCGGCGGGAACGCCTACGTGACGAAAGCCGGCGACGACGTGACCAGCGAAGGCAAGGTCGTTAGCGGCGAGTACATCGACGTGATCATGGCCAAAGACTGGGTGCAGGTGAACATCGAGCACAGCCTGCAGAAGCTGCTCAACCAGTCGCCGAAGATTCCGTTTACGAACGCCGGCATCGCGCAGCTGGAAGCGGCCGTAATCAACGTGCTGCGCCAGAGCTTCAACCAAGGTATCATCGCCGCGGACGACGACGGCCTGCCGCTGTACAGCACCAACTTCCCGACGCGGGAGGAAACGAACCCGGCCGACCGTGCGCAGCGGAAGTACACCGGCGCGACGTTCAGCTTCGAGCTGGCCGGGGCGGTCCATGAGGCGACCATCCACGGCACGATTACGGTGTGAGGAGGGGTGAAGCATGCCGCAGATCACAAGCTACGACGCCAAAAACGTGACGGTTACTGTGGGCGGCGTCTATATCACCGGGTTCGCTGAGGGGTCCTTCGTCGAATGCGAAAAGGCGGAGGACACGTTTCAGACGTCCGTCGGCGCCCAGGGCGATGTCGCCGTTTCGGAGGTAAACAACCCGATCGGCACCATCACGATCACCCTGCAGCAGACGTCGCCGTCGGTGACGTACCTGAACCGTCTGGCCGCATCGAAACAGATCGTGCCGGTATGGGTGATCAGCAACAATTCGCCGCGGGAGAAAATCGGCGGAACGCAGGCGCGCGTGCTGCGGCCGGCACAATCGACGTTTTCGAATAGCATCGAATCCCGAGCATTCACCATCCAAGTATTCGACTACACGCAAGAATAAGGGGCCGTGAATCCGGCCCCTTCTTTCATGGAGGGTGGATCATGAGCGAAATCAAGAAACCGAGGCAAAAGACCGTCACGATCGGCGGAATCGAATTCACGTTCCAGTTCCCGGGCGTTCGCAAAGCTCTGCAGATGGCCGACGAAAGCAAGGACCGGTACGGCAACCTGCTGACAGAGAAGTATTACGGTCAGATCATGGAGCACGTGATCGTGAATCCGCGCACGAACTGGGACTTCTGGGACGATCACCTCGACATCATGGAAGACGTGTTCGAGGCGGCCTTTCGATTTCTTAACAATCCCCAATAAGCCGCCAGGATTCTACGAAAACGAAGCGCGCAAGCGCTTTTTGTATTGGCGCCTGGTGTATGAAGGTGGTATCCCGCCTTCCGAGGTTGACAGGATGGACTGGGATGAGCTTCTGGAGGCCAACGCCGCGCTTGACATGTTCCCGCGGAAAGGTGGTGAGTTTCCGTGGCCGGTGAAGCCCTAAGGAAGCTGTATGCTGAAGTCGGCTGGAAGATCGACGAGGCTCCGCTGCAACGACTCGACAAACTGCTGGACCAGATCAAAAAGTCCATGCTCGGCGGGGCGGTCGAGCGGTTTGAGGAAGAGCTAGCTGAGGCGGGGGAAGAGGCAAAAGACCTCGGCAAAGAGCTGAAAAAGACTGGTCAAATCGCCGCCACCGCGCTGGATGACGCCGCTGACGAAGCCCATCGGCTGAAGCGAGAAACGAAAAACGCGGGCGACGAAGCAGATCGAAGCCGGAGAAAATTCCAGCGTTTTGGCGACGCCCTGAACCGAATCAGCCGCAACATGACCAGTGGATTCTGGCGCATGAGCACCTCGATTCTCCGGGCGCCGTTCTCTCTGCCTGGAATGCTGATCGGCGGGGCAGCGACATACGGCGCCGTCCGGTATGGCTTCACAAATCCCCTCAGGGTGGCCAGTGAGTTTGAGCAGGCGGAGATCGCGTTCACTACGATGCTTGGGAGCGCAGAAAAGGCGCGTAAGTTCATCGAAGAGATGAACCGCTTCGCGGTCGCAACGCCGTTCGACGTCGCAGGTGTCCAAGAAGCCGCGAAACAGATGCTGGCGTTTGGCTTTCGCTCTGAACAGGTTATCCCATATCTCACGGCCATCGGGAACGCTGCGGCCGGCCTGGGCGGCGGCACGGAACTGATCGACCGGATTACTAGGGCGATCGGTCAGATGCAAGCCAAGTCGAAGGTCAGCGCCGAGGAAATGCTGCAACTGACCGAGGCGGGCATTCCGGCGTGGGAAATCCTCTCTAAGAAGATGGGAAAATCCACGCAGGAACTCATGAAAATGACGTCCAAAGGACTGATCCCGGCCGACAAAGCGATCGCCATGCTCATAGAGGGCATGAACGAGCGGTTCCCGAACATGCTGCAAAAGCAGGCGGATTCGCTTGATGGATTGAAGAACCAGATTCTCGAAACATTTAACCTTGCAGCCGTGAAGCGCTGGGGCGATGGTCTTGCACGGGCTTTGAAACCTCGCTTCCAGCAGATCAACCGATGGATTGAGGAAAACGACGACAAAATTCGGCGGTGGGGCGATGCACTCGAAAAAGCAGCATACGAAGGCTTCGACTACCTGCTGCGCCAGGGCGAGCGCGTTTTCAATTACATTCGAACCAACTACCTTGAAAACGAGGAGTTCCAGCAATTGCCGTTCAACAAGAAAATCGAGGTCGTTTTCGGGGACATCGAGCGGAAGTTCACTGAATGGTACGAAGGAAGCGGAAGACGGAAAATTGAGGAAGGGGCGGAAAAGCTCGTTGACTTTATGGCCGGTGCGATCAAGGCGTCGCAGCCTCTGCTTGACGCATCAGCAAGAGTCGGCGCTGCGATCGGGAAGGGGTTAATGGATGGCCTCATGGATTTTGCCAAAGATCATCCCATATTGTCCGGCCTGTTAGCTACTGTCGCGACTCCCGGACCTGTTCAAGTTAAGCTGGCTTCCGGGGCAATAACTGCAATTTCTACTTTCGCTGCCGGCGCTATCGAACGGGAAAACAAAAGAAGGCAGGAGCAACAGGAGAAACGCCTCGGCGGCATGGTGGAATTCTACCAGAAGCTCGAAAGTAAGCCGAAGGATCAGCCGCTGCCCGGTTGGGAAAACACGTACCTGGTCCCGGCACCAAAGAAGACCTTGGGTCAGAAGATCGGGGACTGGTTCCGAAATCTCCTGCCTGGCCACGCCGATGGCCTCCCGTACGTCCCGAAGGACGATTACATCGCCCGCCTACATGAAGGCGAGCGCGTGCTGACGAAGCAGGAAAACCGGAAATATACGAGGGGAATGGCGCAGGCCGCGGCGCCGTCGATCAACGCAACGATCAACGTCAATGTCTCGGCAGCCGCAGCCGCCGGCGGCTCGGCAGCGGTAAAAGAGGCGGCCAGACAGGGGGCGCGCGAAGGAATCGAAGAGTTCTGGCGCAGCCTGCGGCGCAATTACCCGGCGATCACGGAGGTGTGACGCGTATGGCAATGCTGGCCGGCTATGAAATCCACGTCATTTCGGAGACACCGGACTATGCTGTGAACATCACACAGTACCCGGTTGAAGAGGACATCGACCTGACCGACCACGTGGAGCGCCTCCCGACGACAATGATGATCACCGGGAAAATCCTCGGGCCGGAGGCCGCGAACATTCGGGCCAAGCTGATCGAGATGATGACGCGCGGCGAACGGGTCGATTACGTGGGCCGGAACGCCTTCCGCAGGGTGCTCATCGCCTCGATCAACACCGAGCATGACCACGAGGTGGCGAATGGGTTCCGTTTCACGATGACCCTGCAGCAGGTCCGGGTGGCGAAGCCCAGCTATGCACCTTTCCTAAACGACCCGATCCTGCTTTCCCAGGTGAAGTCCACCACCAGCGCTGGTCAGCAGCAGGTCGCGGACAAGCCGCCGGCCGGCACTCCGCAGACGCACACGATCCGCCGCGGGGAAACGCTATATTCGATCGCTCCGAAGTACGGGACGACGTGGCAGGCGCTACTCGCCCTGAATCCCGGAATCGACCCGAAGAAGCTCCAGATCGGCCAGCAGATCCGCGTGGCATAGGAGGGGTGGTCGGTGTACATCCCGATTCAGAAAAATCAGGTGCCGTACCGGTTCGAAATCCTGCTCGGCGCCGAACCGTTCGAAATCGAGGTCCGCTACAATGCGGACTTCGATTTTTTCACGCTGGACCTCTACAAGGACGGCGAGGCGCTCGTATATGGCGAGAAACTGGTCTACGGCGTGCCGCTGTTTGTGGACGTCTTCGATCAACGGTTTCCGGTCCTGCAGCTCGTGCCGCGGGATGACGCCGGCCTGGAAGAGCGCGTCGGGTATGCCAACTTGGGCGAAACGGTGTTCCTGCGGGTGGTGGAGTAAATGGAGCAGTTTGGCAGGGTCGTAGAGGTGTCCGTCGGCGGAAAGACGTTCCGTTCAAAGGACCTCTACATCGAATTCGACGTGCCATTCGATGACGACGCCAGTCCGAACGAAAGCGTGGTGCGCATCTACAACTTGAGCCAGGACACGATCAGCCGGATCAAGCGCAACGACGTCTTGACCATCAACGCCGGGTATGAAGGCGACGTTGGCCTGCTGCTCTCCGGCCGGGTTTCCTATGTCTCGACGCGGAAGGACGGGCCGGATAAGGTGACATCGATCTATGTGCTGGACGGCCCGGATCTCAGCAGCGTGAAGATCGAGGAAAGGGCGTATGCCCCGGGCGTGACCGGCCGGACGATCCTGAACGACCTGATTCCGCTGTTGAAAGTGCCGATCGGGGCGTTTAGGCTGCCGCGGAACAAAGTGTATTCGGAAGGATACACCGTCAGTGGCGCCATCGTCGACCACTGCGAAGAGGTCGCAAAGGACTGCGGCGCCGCGTTCTATGTGAACCGTGGGAAACTGTATGTTCGCCCGCTCACCGACGGCGACGACGCCCGATTCGTGCTCCGAAACGACACCGGTCTGGTCGGAAGCCCGGAGCGCTTCGAAGAACGCGACGGCGTGAAGGGCTACCACATCGAATGTCTGTTACAGCACCGCATCACGACGGCGTCGATCATTGATCTGGAATCGAAATTCGTCCGGGGGAGGTTCCGGGTGCGGCGCGGGCGGCACACCTGCAACATGGACACGTTCTTGACGACAGCGGAGGTGATCGAGAGTGCCGGACGCTGAGGAGTTCCTAAAAACCTTCATTCGGCAGCACCTCTTGCACCTGCACACGGCCATGCCAGCGCGCGTTGTCAGCTACGACGAGACGCGGCGCCGGGCGACGATCAAGCCGCTCCACATGACAAAGGAAGTCGGTCGTTCGCCCAGGGAGCTTCCGGTCGTCCAGAATGTGCCCGTGTTGGCGCAGCGGTTCCGGGTGAACGGCGGGGAACCGCAGGATTATGTGCCCGTCTACGAACCAGGAGACATCGTGTTCGTCGCCTTTTCGGAGCGCGCGCTGGATTCCGTGCTGGCCGGCGGCGGGCGGCCTGTGCTTCCGGATTCCACCCGGCACCACAGCCTGAACGATGCGGTCATCCTTGGGAGGTTGATCACGTGAAGGACATCAAAATCGTGGACGGCGACATCGTCTTCGAGAAGGGCGATCTGGCGATCGTCGAGGGGGTGGACGAGCTGCGGCAGACGGTTTACATCGGCATGCAGACCAACCAGGGGGAATGGTTCCTAAACCCGGAAATCGGAATCCGGCACGCCGCGTTTGTGGGCAAAAAGCCAAACGACGAGGAAATGCGTGCAGAAATCATCCGGGGAGCGATGCAGGATGAGCGGATTCAATCGGTCGAGGACATCCGGATCGAGCGCGACATGAAAAACCGGAAGCTGACGGCGACTTTCCGGGCGGTGGCGGTCAGCGGGGAATCCATCGAGGGGGAGGTGACGCTGAATGCTTGACGCCAAGGGCTTCAAACGGCCCACGTATGCGGAAATCTTCGCGGAAATGGAAGCAGAAGCGAAAGCGCGCTTCGGGGAGAACGTGAACACTTCGGAACGTTCGTTCCTGGGCATCCTACTGCGCTTGTTCGCGTGGTTCCTCTCGAAAGTCTGGCAGACGGCTGAGAATACGTATTACAGCGGCTACGTGAATACTGCCGAGGGCGTGCAGCTCGACCGACTCGGTCCGTACGTCGGCATACAGCGGAAGCTTGCAACCTGGGCGACCGGAACGATTCAGCTGACCGGCACTCCGGGCCACACGGAACCGGCCGGGTTCCGCGTCGAGACGCCGGCCGGCGTGGTATTTGAGACGGTGGAAGACATCACGCTCGACGAAAACGGCGTTGGCACGGGCGAGATTCGCGCGCTTGAGCCGGGAACGAGCGGAAACGTTGCGGCCGGCACAATCACCGTCATCACAAATCCGAATGCGAACATCACGAGCTGCACCAACCCGACGCCGACCAGCGGCGGCCAGAACAAGGAAACGGACCAGGAGTTTCGGGAGCGTTTCGCGCTGTCGGTTTCGGGTGGCGGCGCCGCGACGATCGACAGCATTCGGTCGGCGCTCCTGCGCACGCCCGGCGTCCGGGCGGCTGTCGTGATTGAAAACAACACCATGACCACGGACGCAGCCGGCCGCCCGCCGAAATCGTTTGAGGCGTATGTGCTCGGCGGGCGGCCGGAGGACATCGGGCAGGCAATCCTGAACACGAAAGCTGCTGGGATCGAATCCTACGGCTCGGAAAGCGTCGTGGTCTACGATATTTCCGGAAACCCGCATACGATCCGGTTTTCCTACGCCGAAGAAGTGCCGATTTACATCCGGGTCACCGTCTGGAAGAACACCAGTTACCCGGCGGACGGTGACACACAGATCAAATCGGCCATCGTCCGGTACATAGGAGGCGAGGATAGCGACGGTCAGATGTACGTCGGCCTGAACATGGGCGACGACGTCATCCACAGCCGGATTGTTGCCTCTGTGTACAAGGTGGCCGGCATCGAGGATGCAAAGGTGGAACTGTCCACGGACGGAGCTACGTGGACACAGGCGAACATTTCGATCGAACCGCACAAGGTCGCGCAGACGTCCCACACCATCATCTCGGTGGTGCATGCGGCATGATCACCGTCCAGGACATGCTGCGGCGACTGACGGATGTTTTCCGGAAGGACCCGGATTCGAACATCGGGAAGCTGATGGCCATATTCGCCGAGCAGCTGCAGAAGTTGGAGCAAACCGTCCAGCGTGTGGAAGAATGGCGCGACATCGACAAGGCCGAGGGTACCACGTTGGACCGGATCGGGGAGAACGTGGGGCAGCCACGCGGGGTGGCCACGGATGAAATTTACCGAATCCTCATCAAGTCAAAGATCGCCCGGAACCTCTCGAAAGGCGATATCAACACGATCATCACGGTGCTGGCGACGGCGCTCAATACGGACCCGAGCGAAATTCGGATCGTGGAGATGTACAACGATCCGATTGCACCGGAGCCGGCCACGATATCGATCATTCAGCTTCCTTTGAAGCGAATCAATGAAGTCGGCATGGACCCGACGCAATTCGCAAGGATCGTGCAGCGCACTGTCGCGGCGGGCGTACGTGTCGGTGTGATCGAGCTGGTCGGGACATTCGAGTACGGGTCGATCGGCGATCCGCCTGATCCGGAAAGGGGATTCGCCGATATCAACCAAACATTTGGCGGCACGCTCGGCGCTGCATATTCGCCTGGTAACGTGCCTGACTTACCTATTTGAATTGGAGGGACGAAATATGCCGTTTCAAGAAAAGTTGCCAGATTGGCATGCCGAAGGCATCGAGCCACCGGCATCAAAGAAAAACACAGGTTGGGATCCAGGGGAAAGGCCGCCGGCGGAATATTGGAACTGGCAGATGCATCGGACATACAAAGCGCTGCAGGAGTTGCAGCAGAAGGCTGCGGAAAAGGTTGAAGTGCAGCAGGCCCAACAAACCGCGAACGAGGCGAAACAAACTGCAAACGAAGCCAAAGCCACTGCGGATGCCGTACAGTATGATCTTTCTGCCCATGCTTCCTCCACCACCGGCGTCCACGGCGCCACACCCGATGCTACAGCAAACGCAATTGTACAGCGCGACTCGTCTGGCCGGGCGAAAGTGGCGGCGCCTGAGGAGCCAGATGATATTGCGAGATTGGATACGGTAGACGATGTAGTCGTTAGTGCGTTTTCAGCGCACATCGGTGCGGCTGACCCGCATACGCAATATCTTTTGAAAACTGCTTACACGGCGGCTGACGTGTTGGCGAAGATAAAAACAGTCGACGGCGCCGGCAGCGGGTTGGATGCGGATATGGTGGATGGCCTAGACTCATCGGCGTTCACAAGAAAAAGAGTCTTTACGGATGGTACGTATGACTTCAGCAACCGCGGAGTCGGTTCATTCGTCGAAGAAATCAAAAACAATGGTGGTATTACAATCCAAAACGGGCCGCCGGGTGCGACCGGAGGAGCTTTGATCCAAACTGAAGGTTCTAACTACAGATGGATTCAACAGATTTTCTTGGATCAGAATGGAAAAATATGGTTCAGACGATCTTATGATAATGGGAGTACGCGTGTATGGGAGTCGTGGCAACAAGTATGGACATCGAATTCCCAACCGCAGCTGCGGATCAACAACGGACGTCTCGAATTCTGGGACGGTAGCCAATGGAAACAGGCCGGGATGGGGGCCGCGTCGGGAACGGGAACCACGGACGGTTCCGCAGTCCTGACGGTGGGTGGGTTAAGTTTCCAACCTGCATATATCATCGTTTCCCAAGAAATATACAATGGCGGTGGGTACAATCAATATCTTCGCGTTTATTCAGTTGGCGGAGAATGGTTCAACAATTACCGAATGCGGAATATAACCAACGGTGGACCGGATGACGTTATAGAAACTTCTGGATTTACAATTACTGCAAATGGTTTTAGCTGCGCGATGGTAGAAGCCTATCAGAGTGCGAAATGGTACGCATTCGGCTCAATCGCATAATGGAGGTGACTCCGAATGCCCCAAATCGGACGACGCATTTATTTCGATAAACAGACCGGCAACGTTATCGTAGATACTGGCGAACGTTCCGGCGCGGTCATCGAAACGACCGTTGAACAGGATTTCGAAACATACCGCGCACTGGCCGAACGTGTGCCGGAGACGGTCGACTATATCCAACTCGAATATGGGCAGTTTGCAGAGGACTTTCGCGAATGCTCCGGGTACCGTGTCAATCCGGAAACGCGGGAAATCGAATTTTCTTACCCGGACCCGAACCAACCGGAAGCTCCGCCAGTGTATCAACGTCCGCTTTCGGAGCAAATCGCCCGTCTCGAAGCCGAACTGGCCACGGCGCGCGAAGAACGGCTTGCTGCCATGGAAGCGATCGCCGAACTCTACGAAACCCTCATCGGGGGTGGCGCATCATGAGTAGCGCTATCGTCGCTGTGTATGTCGCCCTCATCCGCGCCGGTCGCCGGACACTCGAGTCCGTACCCGAACCGATCCGCGCCGACGTTGCCGCGGCGCTGGCGGCGTCTGAGCCGGCGCCGGACCAACCGGCCTAATCTTCCCGCCGCCTCCGCGTGGGGCGGCTATCTTTTTGCGTGGGGTGATCATCATGGAAAACTGGTTCAAATCCATCGTAGCAGTGGGCGGCGCGGCCGCCTCATTCTTTTTCGGAGGTTGGTCGGCGTTGCTCTCGGTCCTGCTCGCATTTGTTGTACTCGATTACTTGACTGGCGTTATTGCGGCAGCCGTCGAAGGACGGTTGTCGAGCCAAGTCGGATTGATCGGTATCGCGAAAAAAGTGTTCGTCTTCGTAATGGTCGCAGTTGCGCATTTAGTGGACACGGCTATAGGCAGCGCAAACGTGCTGCGGGACGCCGTGATCTTTTTTTATCTAGCCAATGAATTGTTGTCCGTGATTGAAAACGCTGGTCGTGTCGGTTTACCAATACCTGATCCCATTCGTCGCGCGGTGGAAGTATTAAAAGGTAAAGGTGAAGTAAAGTGAGATACATCATCGACCACATTCCGCAATCGACGCCTCACAACCGCAGGCCGGGGCTTTCAATGACACCAACCACGATTACGATTCACAATACAGGTAATTCGAAGAGTCGAGCGCGAGACGAACGCGCTTGGCTCGCCAACCCGGCAAATGTCCGGACAGCGAGCTTTCATATTGTTGTAGATGACACCGAGGCGATTGAGTGCATACCACTCAACGAAGTGGCGTGGCATGCTGGCGACGGTAGCGGGGTGTCGAGCGGAAACCGGACAAGCATCGGCATCGAAATATGCGAGTCGGGTAATTATGAACGGACGATGCAAAACGCTGTTGTCCTCGTCGCTCACTTGCTCCGAGAGCGTGGCTGGGGCGTGGATCGGCTCCGGCGTCATTACGACTGGTCGCGGAAGATTTGCCCGCGACTGATGCACGACGGCGGGAAATGGACAGGATGGGAAGAATTCAAACGACGCGTGGCCGCAGAATTGGAGGCGAACGAGCCGATGACCAAGGAAGAAAAGCAAGCGTTTGATGCGCTCGTGGCGCGTGTGGCAGCACTCGAAACAAAAATCCCGGCGCCGGCCTGGTTCGTTGAAGAGTTCGGAAGCGCCGATCTTGGCGGTCTGATCCAAGAACCACGGTTTACGTTAGAGGGATGGCGAACATTAGCTGTTGCGCTTAGAGCGGTAGGAAATGGATTAGGTGCAAAGAAGTGAAATATATTTCGGCGCACGAGAAGTGCGAGCCGGCGTTCGGCGATTCGGCGTCCGGCGGCATGTCCGGCGGTGTGCCCGGCGGCGCGTTCGGCGGGGGATACAGCGGGGCGTACGGCGGGGCGCTGACGGTCGTCTGGCCGGACGGCGTCCGCATGCGCGTGGAGCGGACGGTGCGGGCGGGCCGCAAGGCGGGACGCGCTTCCGACGCCGCCGGATGTCGGGTCGTTCTCCTGTCGCCGCGCGAAGAGGACGTCGGCGAGGCGGAGCTTGTCCGGCGACTGGGCGGCTTCAAATGAAACCCCCACCCTAGCCGCGGTGGCGGTTGGGGTGGGGGTAATTGAGATTTTTTGAAAAAAATTTCTGATGAGTTCTTCCGAAAAATTGCGTAAAATGAATTCAGAAAGGCGGGTGGTTAAATTGAAAATGAAGGAATTTATACAACTCTTTAATAAAGGATTAGAGGAAACAGAAAGATCGTTGCTAGAATTTCAAAAAAGAGCTGAAGATCAAGACAAACGTTTTGAAAGTTATAGAAAAGAAATAAGTGAATGGGATAAAAGGGTTAGGTTGATTCAAAAAAGATAGCGACAGGGGATACGACATAGTCTCCATTTTTTATGATCCCAGAACTTTCAAGAAACATATTAATTACTTCTGAAATAATTGTAGTTACTGAGAAAAAGTTTTCTACGTTCTCGCTAACAGGATTAGTTTCACACGCTATATTTATTTTTCTAGTCACCCTTCCTAACATGTTTACTTCGGACTTCTCATTATATTTGAAGATGATTTCTTTAGGTTGTTCTCGTAAATACTCTTTCTTAAGAGGCAAAATAAAGTTTTCTTGTTTAATGAATGTTCTGGAAGGCAAAATTTCCGATGTAAATTTCAATATTTTAGTAAATTCGTTAATCGAAAAATTAACTCTCTTAACTTTATTTACTTCCTTTTTATCAAATCCCAAAATATCGTGAAATTCTCTTTTAGTTATATTTTCTAAGTATTCGAGATCGACAATTTTAAACGTGGATTTACATAAAACAAATTTTTCTATTTCGATAGAAGGTGTTATACATAATAATTCATTTTCCTTCAAATAATCAATTAATACGTCCAAAGCATTGTCGTGTAACTGTTTAGACATTATTTCCTTGCCAGCTTCAAACTGAGTTAAACTAAAACCTTCGTTCATTGAGTTTCTTGTCGTGAACTTAACTCCTGTTCCAGCAATAAAATGAAGTAAAGCATTCAATTCAGTAATTTTCTCTGAGTTCCTTGAATCAGAAATCGTTTGAGAGCGAGATTCTTGAGATTCATTGGTCACGCTTAAAGGAAGACCTCCATAAATTTGCGCAATAAATGAATGTAGAAAAGATGTGTCTAAGTATAAAAAATCCTTCATGATTTGAGTTCCTCCTTCCAAAAGCGAAACTATATCTATAAACACCTTTCGACATACGCTACCCGCAATCCTTCCGTCTTCTCCTTCTCGAAAAAACGTTCATACTTCACCACCTCCCGCTGATCACAAAAAGGGGCTCTCGGGCAGGACCGCGCGGCGCTCGTCGCCGGCATGCGGGCGGTAGAGGAGGAACGCCGCCGTCTCGAGGCCGAACGCCGCCCCGACGCCGCGGAAACGTCGGCGGAGCTCGCCGCCCTGTTGGCACGCGCGCCGACGGTCCGACGGGCGGAATCGCGTCTGGCCGAATGCCGCGTGGTAGCGTCGGCGGAGCGGGAGCGGCTCGGATGCCTGCTGGAGGAAGTCGGTCCGGGGTGGGCGACGGAAAGCATGCGCACGTTTCCGACCGACTGGGCGACGCGCGAACAGGTGCGGGAGTTCGGGCGCGCGCTGGTTGAAGCGGAAGCGGCCGTGCGCGACGCGGACGCCG